>DATHVN010000225.1 GCA_035461305.1 Euzebyales bacterium
ACGATCTGCACGCCCAACCACAGCCACCACGCGATCGCATCAGCGTTCCTCGACCACGGCATCGACGTGATCTGCGACAAGCCGCTGACCACGACGGTGGACGACGCGCTCGACCTGGTCGGCCGGCAGCGCCACACTGGCCTGGTCTTTGCGGTGACCTACAACTACACCGGGTATGTGATGGTCCGCCACGCCCGGGACCTGCTGGCGAGCGGCGATCTCGGGCCGGTGCGGCTGGTGCAGGTCGAGTTCGCCTCGGGATGGGCGGCCACGCTGCTGGAAGCCCAGGATCATCGGCAGGCGTCCTGGCGGACCGACCCCGCCAGCGCCGGAGCGTCCAGCGTCGTCGCCGACCTGGGCACCCACGCGCAGCACCTCGCGGAGTTCGTGACCGGCCTGCGTGTGCGGACCGTCTCCGCTGAGCTGTCGACGCTGGTGCCGGGCCGCGCAGTCGACGACAACGCCCACGTCATGCTGCGCCTCCCCGGCGCCGTCCGCGGGCTGTTGTGGGTGACGATGGCGGCCGCGGGGCAGTTGCACGGGCTGCGCCTGCGTGTCTTCGCCGAGCGCGGCGGGCTGGAGTGGGCCCAGGAGTGGCCGAACGAGCTGATCGTGCGACCGCTCGAGGGTCCGCACCGGATCATCGCGCGCGGCTCACCGGAGATGCTGCCTGCGGCGGCACGCGCGTCACGGATGTGGGCCGGCCACCCCGAGGGGTTCGCCGCGGCATTCGGCACGATCTACAACGACGCCTGGTCGGCCATCGTCGCGCGTCGCGAAGGGTCCGACCCTGACGCAGCGGCCCCGGACCTGCCGACGGTCATCGACGGCGCCCGCGGCGTGCGGTTCGTCGACGCCGTCGTGCGCTCACACCGGCGCGACGGCGCCTGGGTCGACGTCCCCGCCGACCTCGACGGCACCGGAGCATCAGAGGACGCATGACGGACCAGATCGGTGTGGGCGTGATCGGCATGGGGTGGATGGGCGAGGTCCACAGCCGCTCGTACGGGCGCTGCCGGACAGGTACCCCGATGATCCACCGGCTCGGCTGATCGTGTGCGCCGACCCGGTCGAGCAGCGCGCGGCCGCTGCCGAGCGGCGTTTCGGGTTCGAGCGCTCGACCTCCGACTGGCGTGACGTGGTCGCGGACCCGTCGGTCGACGTCGTCAACATCGCAGCACCGAACGCTCTGCACCGCGAGATCTGCGTCGCGGCGCTGGAAGCCGGCAAGCACGTGTTCTGTGAGAAGCCGGTCGGACGCTTTCCGCGGGACACGATCGACATCGCCGCGGCCGCGCGTGACGTCGGCGTGTGCACCTTCGTCGGCTACAACTACCCGGTGGGCGCCCGTCGTGCAGTACGCGCTGGGCCTGCTCCGTGACGGGCGGCTGGGGACCATCACCCACTACCGCGGGCGGTTCCTCAATGGCTACGCGGGCGATCCCGCCGGGGTGCTGTCATGGCGCTTCGAGGCCGACCAGGGGCTCGGCACCCTGGGCGACCTGATGGTGCACGCCATCGACATGGCGCTCGTGCTGGCCGGGCCGATCGACGGAGTGGTCGCAGATCGCGAGACGTTCATCCGGCAGCGCCCGCTCCCGTCCGGCGAGGGGACCCACTACGACGTGGGTGACGCCGACAGCCCGCGGGGTGGCGTCACCAACGAGGACTACGTCAGCGC
>DATHVN010000226.1 GCA_035461305.1 Euzebyales bacterium
TACCGCCATCGTCGTCCGCTGAGCGCCGCCGCGAGCACGGCGAACCACCCCGGCCGTTATGAGCCGACCGACGGAGGAGCGGCCGCGTCTGCTCCTGACGAGCGTGCGGGTCCCTGGGCGGTTGTGAGCGAGCGACGACGGATCCATGGACGTCAGGAGGGCAGCCGGGTCTTCCCTGGGCCGTTGGGAGCGGCCACGAGCAAGTTGACAGCGGGGGTGGGCGAACCTACTCTCGTACCTGAACGACCGACGACGCCAAGGTGCGCCTTGGCGTCACATACGTGTCTCTGAGAGATGCGGAACATCAGCCGCAACCGCTGCGTTCGCAGTGGTGCAGCGCATCACCGCACGGTGTCGCTGTAGGCGACCCGACGCAGGCGACTGCTGGCGACGTGCCCCCGAACACGGGCGCGGCGGACAGGGTCATCGCAGATCCCTTGACCGGACGCCACGGTGCCGGCGCGTGCCCGTACCCGACACATCGAGTCGAGCGACTGTGCACGCGCAAGTGAAACGCCCGTATGCGTGGCCCGACAGGGGCACGAGCGGGCAGAGCACGACCAGCGGTCGCCGGCAGCGCCGGGGTCGTGGGTGCAGCAGCCAGGGCCGACCCGGACGGTCGCTCCTGTGAGGAGAGCGGTGAGCCGGCCAGGCGTGCGGTCACCGCAGATGAGAGCAGAAGGAACGTGCTTCATGCCAACCATCCAGCAGTTGGTGCGCAAGGGCCGCGACAAGAAGGCTCCCCGAGGGAAGACGGCTGCCCTGAAGGGTTCGCCGCAGCGGCGCGGCGTGTGCACCCGTGTCTACACGACCACGCCCAAGAAGCCGAACTCGGCGCTGCGCAAGGTATGCCGTGTGCGGCTGAGCTCCGGCATCGAGGTCACTGCGTACATCCCCGGCGAGGGTCACAACCTGCAGGAGCACTCGATGGTGCTGGTCCGTGGCGGTCGTGTCCGTGACCTGCCGGGTGTCCGCTACAAGGTCATCCGTGCCGCACTCGACGCGTCGGGTGTGGCCGGTCGGCAGCAGGCCCGCTCCAAGTACGGCGCCAAGAAGGGTTAGGAACATGCCTCGTAAGGGACCCGCTCCCCGCCGCAAGCTGCAGCCGGACCCCAAGCACTCCAGCGTGCTCGTCACCCAGCTCATCAACAAGGTCATGCTCGACGGCAAGCGGTCATTGGCCGAGCACATCGTCTACGACGCCTTCGACCAGATGCAGGCGCGCACCGGCGCGGACCCGGTCCAGACGTTCCGTCGTGCGCTCGACAACGTCAAGCCGATGCTCGAGGTCAAGTCGCGTCGCGTCGGTGGTGCCACCTACCAGGTGCCCATCGAGGTCCGGCAGGGCCGCGGGACCACGCTGGCGCTGCGCTGGATCACCCAGTACGCCCGCGCCCGCCGTGAGCACACCATGGCCCAGCGCCTCGCCGGCGAACTCCTCGACGCCAGCAACAACGCCGGTGCCGCGGTCAAGCGCCGCGAGGACACACACAAGATGGCCGACGCCAACAAGGCGTTCGCCCATTACCGCTGGTAGCCGCCCCATCCGCAAGCGGTTCCACCACGGGCAGATCGTCCACCGTTGACGCCTCCCATCCGAGGTAGACCGATGGCAAAGCGAGAACACCCGCTCAAGCGCACCCGCAACATCGGGATCATGGCGCACATCGATGCGGGCAAGACCACCACAACCGAGCGCATCCTCTACTACACCGGTGTGACCTACAAGATCGGTGAGGTGCATGAGGGCGCGGCCACGATGGACTGGATGCCCCAGGAGCAGGAGCGGGGCATCACGATCACGTCGGCGGCCACGACGGCGCGCTGGCGTGACCATGTGATCAACATCATCGACACGCCCGGCCACGTCGACTTCACGGTCGAGGTGGAGCGCTCGCTGCGCATCCTGGACGGATCCGTCGCGGTGTTCGACGCCGTCAGCGGCGTCGAGCCGCAGTCGGAGACCGTGTGGCGGCAGGCCGACAAGTACGGCGTCCCGCGTGTCTGCTTCATCAACAAGATGGACCGTGTCGGTGCCGACTTCGTCGCAGCGGTCGACTCGATCCGCGACCGCCTGGGCGCCAACCCCGTGCCGGTGCAGCTGCCGGTCGGGTCCGAGAGCGACTTCGTCGGCGTCGTCGACCTGGTCGACATGAAGGCCCGCGTGTGGGAGGGCACCGGCGACGACTTCGGGTCCACCTTCCACGACCAGGAGATCCCCGCCGAGCTGGCCGATCAGGCCGAGGAGTACCGGGCGGCGCTGGTCGAGGCGATCGCCGAGATCAACGAGGAGCTGCTCGAGGAGTACCTCGTCAACGACGACCTGACCCGTGAGCAGCTGATCAGCGGCATCCGCAAGGCCACGATCGACAACGAGATCACGCCCGTGCTGTGCGGCTCGGCCTTCAAGAACAAGGGCGTCCAGATGCTGCTCGACGCCGTCGTCGACTACCTGCCGTCGCCGGCCGACGTCCGGCCGGTGGCTGGGATCGACGTCAAGTCGGGCGAGCCGATCGAGCGCAAGGCGGACGAGAACGAGCCGTTCTCGGCACTGGCCTTCAAGATCATGAGCGACCCGTACGTCGGCAAGCTCACCTACTTCCGCGTCTACTCGGGACTCGTGGAGCAGGGTGAGGCGGTCGTCAACTCGACCAAGGACCGCAAGGAGCGGTTCGGCCGGATCCTGCAGATGCACGCCAACCACCGTGAGGACCGTCCGGCGGCCTTCACCGGCGACATCTGCGCCGCGGTCGGACTGAAGTTCACGACCACCGGCGACACGCTGTGCGACCCGCAGGCGCCCGTGCTGCTTGAGCGCATGGACTTCCCAGCCCCGGTCATCCACATCGCGATCGAGCCGAAGACGAAGGCGGACCAGCAGAAGCTCGGTGAGAGCCTGCATAAGCTGGCCGAGGAGGACCCGACGTTCACGGTCCGGACCGACGAGGAGACCGGCCAGACGATCATCGGTGGCATGGGCGAGCTGCACCTCGAGGTGCTGGTGGACCGCATGCTGCGCGAGTTCAAGGTCGACGCGAACATCGGTCGTCCACAGGTCGCGTACCGCGAGACCATCCGGCGGCCGGTCACCGACCACCGGCTGCGCTTCAAGCGTCAGACCGGTGGGTCCGGGCAGTTCGCCGAGGTCAAGATCTCGATCGAGCCGACCGGTACGTTTGCGACCGAGCCGCGCGAGGTCGTCGACGCCGAGGGT
The DNA here is from genome assembly GCA_035461305.1 of Euzebyales bacterium. Classification (NCBI taxonomy): domain Bacteria; kingdom Bacillati; phylum Actinomycetota; class Nitriliruptoria; order Euzebyales; species Euzebyales bacterium. The sequence continues at coordinate 3,215 of DATHVN010000226.1, forward strand.
GAGCCGACCGGTGAGATCGGTGGCTACGAGTTCTCCGACGAGATCCGCGGTGGCGCGATCCCCCGCGAGTTCATCAGCTCGGTGAACCAGGGCATCCGCGAGGCGATGGAGGGCGGCGTGCTCGCCGGCTATCCCATCGTCGACCTGCGGGCGCGCCTAACCGACGGCAGCTACCACGAGGTCGACTCGTCGGAGATGTCGTTCAAGATCGCCGGGTCGATGGCGCTCAAGGAGGCTGTCCGCAGGGCAGGCCTGGCGCTGCTCGAGCCCGTGATGGACGTCGAGGTCTCGACCCCGGAG
>DATHVN010000227.1 GCA_035461305.1 Euzebyales bacterium
TTCCCCGAGGTCCACGCGACCGACCCGAACGCCGGCGTAGCGGTCGACACGCACGTCAAGCGGCTGGCGCGGCGCTTCCGCTTCACCCGCAACGACGACCCGGTCAAGATCGAGCGCGACCTGATGCGCCTGCTGCCCCGCGCGCAGTGGGGGCCGGCGAGCCTGTGCATCATCCTGCACGGCCGCCGGGTGTGCGACGCCCGACGGCCGCGGTGCGGCGACTGCACGGTCGAGCCACTCTGCCCCTCGTCGCTGATCGCCGGCAGGCGCGACAAGGCGGGCCAGGCCATGGGTCTGGGCTGACCGCACATGCCGACCGGGGCAGCCGTGCCGGGTGGCTCAGCGGCGCGCGGCGACGACCCGCTCGGTTACGACGAGTGCCACCGCGACGATGACGGAGAACAGCGCCGCCCAGCGACGATCGGCCAGCGGGGGATCGCGGGAGGGCTCGCCGTCGGCCTTCAGCTGCGCGTCGTCGGCACGGATGACAGCGACCTCGCCGGTCTGATCCACCCGGTGGAAGGTCCCTCGCACCTCGAGCACGTCGCCCCGGGTCTGTGGCCCGCCGACGAACGAGATGAGGTCCACCGCTCGGTGCGGTAGGAGGACCCCCACGCCGGCATTGCCCCCGCGGTAGTCGCGGTGCGCGGGCAGTGGCCCCTGCAGCTCGGCGTACACGTCGTCGTTCAGCTGGGTCCAGACCCCCGCATCCCGTTCGAGGAGCGCGCCGACGACCTCACCCCGGTACACGATCTCGCGGCCGTCGTACGTCTCGGGGCAGTCGAAGAGGTTGTTGCTGCTCACGCGCACCGGTGTCGTGGGCCGCACGTCCGACACCCGTCGCTGGCCCTCGCGCGGCAGGGGGTCGGGGCACACCACCTCGTCGCGGGGGTCGGCCCCCACCAGCTGCGCCTCCGGGATGTCGCTGGACTGGGCGTGGGGGTGGCGCAGGACCTCGCCCGCGGTGATCACCGCGGCCAACAGCGCGGCCAGGCCCAGCGCGGCGATCGTGACCCTCCTCCGCGGGACGGGACGCCGTCCGATCGGCGTGCTCATGGGCGGGCCGCCGTCGATCTCATACCCGGCCCCGGACGATGGCGAGCAGGTAGCCGAGCAGGGTGAAGACCGCGATGAACTCCAGGCGGCCGATCACCATCTGGGCGGTGTAGACGACCTTCAGTGGCCACTCCAGGTCGGGGCGGACGAGGCCCACCGACAGGCCGCCCGACGACGCCGCCGCCGTGCTCTCGAACAGCGTCAGTTGCAGCTCGTAGCCGTAGAACAGGCCGAGCAGGCCGCCGGTGAAGTACAGGACGAGCCACAGAAGCAGGATGGTGGCAGCCGCCCGCACCTGGTTGTCGGTCAGCGTCTTGCGGCCGCTGGAGTGGAAGGTGGTCACCACGATCGCATCCTCGGGCAGCAGCACCTTCTGCACGTCGCGGATCACGCCTTTGAGGATCAGGCCGATCCGCATCGCCTTGATGCCGCCCGCGGTCGAGCCCGCCATCCCTCCGAACGCCATCGCGGTGACCAGCACGGCGGGCGCCAGCACACCCCAGTCGGTCACGTACAGCCGGCCGGGCACGGTCGCCAGGCCCGTGGTCGTGTGCGCGCTCACCACCTGGAAGAAGCCCTGGCGCATCATCACGCCGGGCTCGGTGAACGTGCCCGTCCGCGCGAGTCCCACGGCGAGGATCGCGAACATGATCAGCGTCGACGTCGCGATCGTCCGTGTCTCGATGTTGTACACGAGCTCGGACCGGCGTCCGAGCCACAGCTGGTAGTGCAGCGCGAAGCTGAAGGCGCCGGCGGTCATGATCGGCAGCAGCACGGCCTCGACGTAGACCGACCGGTAGAAGGCCACGCTCGACGACTGGGTGGCGAACCCGCCGGTGTCGAACGCCGCCATGAACAGGTTGGCGCCGTGGTACAGCGCGGTCGACGGCTGCAGCCCCGCACCGACCAGGGCGATCCACAGCAGCGTCGTGCCGATCAGCGCGTAGATCAGCGCCACCCGCCAGATGAACCGCGAGGTGCGGATCACGTTCGGCAGGATCTTCTCCTCACGGCCCTCACCCGTGTAGAGGTAACCGATGCGGCCGCCGGCGCTGGCCAGGATCGTCAGGACGACGACGACGATGCCCTGGCCGCCGATGAACTGCATCAGGTGGCGCCACAGGTTGACGCTGCGTGCCATGTGGTCCAGGTCGTTGGCGAGGGTCAGGCCGATGGTTGCGAAGCCGCTCATCGACTCGAAGTAGGCGTCGAGGTAGGACGCGTAGTGGCCCGACAGCAGCAGTGGGAGGCCGGCGAAGATCGGCGCCAGCAGCCACGACAGCGCAACGGTCGCCAGGCCGTGGCTGGTCGACATCGGCTCCCAAGTGTACAGAAGCAGCTCGGTCGTGCGCCCGACGGAGATCGCCAGCGCGGCGGCGAGGAGGAACGCGTAGAGCTCGTTGCGCTCGCCGAGCGCGACAGCCATGACCGCGGGGATCAGCATCGCCACGCCGACGCCGAACAGGACCTTGCCGGTGTAGAAGCCGATCAGGCTGAAGTCGCGACGATCCGGACGGAAGAGCATGGCGGTCAGTAGATCGACGTGACGACGAACGCGATGGCGGTGCACACCGCCGCAACGGCCACGGTCGCCAGGGCGACCGCGGCGATGCCCAGCGCGGCGCCGTGCAGCGGCGACCGGCGCCAGCGCTCCTGCAGCCGGTCGACGGACGGGAGGGACCAGTGCGCCACCGGCTACTCCCAGCCGTCGCTCAGGACGGCCGCCCGCAGCTCGTCCTCGAACTCCGGGGTCGTCAACGCGATCACCTGGTCGCCGGGCAGCAGCTTGGTGTCACCGCGCGGGATCACGACCTGTTCGACGCCGTCGACCATCCGGAAGATGCAGACGAGCACGGATTCGCGTGGCAGCGTGAGGTCGGCGACCGAGCGTGGCCGGTAGCGGCCCGCCGAAGGCAGGTCGATCTCGACCAGGTTCACCTTTCCGGCGCGCAGCGTGTACAGGTGGATCAGCTCGCCGACCGTCAGTTCCTCGCGGATCAGGCGCGAGATCAGCGAGGTGGTCGAGACCGCCTCGATGTTCATGCGGTCGAAGATCTCCTCGTTGTGCGGGGCGTTGACCCGGGCGATCGCGCGAGGCACCGAGAAGGACGCCAGGGCGAGCTGGCACGCGACGAAGTTGTCGTCGTCGTCGTGGGTCGTGGCGACGAACACATCGGCGCGTTCGAGCCGCGCCTGCTCGAGGTAACGGACCTCGCACGCGTCGCCGTGGATGACCAGCAGGTCGTGGTCGCGCAGCAGCTCCTCGCAGCGGTCCTCGATCAGCTCGATGATCGTCACCTCGTGGTGATCCGCGAGCAGGTCGACGGCGATGGACCGCCCCACCTTGCCGCCTCCGGCGATCACGATGTACATGTCAGACCCGTCTCGAGGTCGCGGGACTCGTCAGCAGGCCGCGGGCGCGCCGTCCGGTGCGCCCGCCGCGGATGGCGGCGACCAGCAGGTCGTCGTGGACGAGCCGATCCCGGCCGGCCGGGATGCGGGTGCGCCCGTCACGCTCGACGGCTGCGATCCGCAGGTCGCCTCGCGCCTGCATCTCGCTGACCGTGATGCCGTGGCCCTTCTCGGTGACCACGAGCTCGACGATGTCGACCTCGCCCTGCGTGAACCCCACGTGTGGCGGGAACGTGTCGATGTCGAGCTGCTTCATGATCGCCCTGGCCACCAGGCGGGTGCCCGACACGTAGGTCACGCCGATCTTGCGGTACGACTCCTCGCGCTGGGGGTTGAACAGCCGGGCGACCGTGACGCGGACGTCGAACAGCTCCCGCGCGATCTGCACGGCCATCAGGTTGGCGTTGTCGAGGTTCGTCACGGCCGCCAGCGCGTTGGCGTTGTCGATGCCGGCGCTCTGCAGCGTGTCCTTGTTGATGATGTTGCCGATCAGCGTCTCGCCGTTGAAGGCGCTGCCGATGCGGTCGAACGCCTCGGGATCCGCATCGATGACGACGACGTCGTGCCCCCCGCGCGCAAGCTGCTCCGCCAGTTGCGCACCGACCCGTCCGCATCCGCCGATGATCACATGCACACTGGCGTCTCCTGTCGTGTTCGACGCGGATGCGGTCGATGATCGGCTTCCGCGGCCCGGCCCGCAACGGGTGGCTGGACCTGCCGGCGGGTGCGGGGGCGACGGGTCGGTGGCCGTGTCAACGGAGCCCCGCGGAGCCTGTCCACCCACGCAGTATGCCACCATTCGGACCACGCGGGACCGCGGCAGAACAGGTCTCGCGTGGTACATGGGTGACTGGGTTCGCTGCACGGCTCGGCGCGGTGCTCCCCGCCGGTCCCCGGGCGTCAGGTCGGTGGCGCGGCGATAGGGTGGGGCGTGTGAGTGCAACCCATCCGTCGACGGACGCGCCTCCGCGCATGGTGCTGCTCGCGGCGCCACGCGGCTTCTGCGCGGGCGTCGACCGTGCCATCACAATCGTCGAGCTCGCCCTCGACGCGCACGGCCCCCCGGTGTACGTGCGCCATGCGATCGTCCACAACACGCACGTCGTCGCCGACCTCGAGGCGAAGGGCGCCGTGTTCGTGGAGGACGAGTCGGAGGTCCCCGAGGGGGCGCTGGTCGTGTTCAGCGCCCATGGCGTACCGCCGTCGGTGCGCGTGCGCAGCGCCGAGCGGGGCCTGCAGATGCTCGACGCTACCTGCCCGCTGGTGACCAAGGTCCACTACGAGGCGCGCGAGTACGCCGACCGCGGCTACGACATCGTCCTGATCGGTCACGCCGGCCATCAGGAGGTCATCGGCACGATGGGTCACGCGCCCGACGCGATCCACCTCGTCGAGACGTCCGAGGACGTCGCGGCGCTGGAGCTCGACGACCCCGACCGCGTCGCCTACATCTCCCAGACGACCCTGTCGGTCGACGACGCCAACCGGGTCATCGCCGCCCTGCGTCAGCGCTTCCCCAACGCACGGGGTCCTCGCGGGGATGACATCTGCTACGCGACCCAGAACCGTCAGGACGCGGTGCGCGTCCTCGCGGAGCGCGCAGACCTCGTGCTCGTCGTCGGATCAGACACGTCGTCGAACTCCAAGCGCATGGTCGAGGTCGCGCTCGAGCACGGCGCGCCCGAGGCGCGGCTGATCGACACTGCGTCCGCGCTCGACCCCGCCTGGCTCGACGGTGTCGACACCATCGGCCTGACGTCGGGTGCCAGCGCACCGGAGGTGCTCGTCGACGAGGTCATCCGCGCGCTGATGGCACAGCCACGCGGCGCGTCGGTTGAGGCGCTCGACGTCGTCGACGAGCAGATGCACTTCGCGCTGCCTGCGTCGCTGCGGCGACTGCAGCTCGCTGGCACGCAGTAGGGACCACGTCGGACCTACCGCACGCCCTGGTCGTACTCGTGCATCGCTCACGATCAGGCCCGCCGGATCCGTGAGGTAGCAGCCCCGGCCCACGCCGGGGACCGTGAACGGCGCAACCACGACCGTCCCTCCGTGGTCCTCGATGACTGGCTGCACGCGGTCCAGCAGTCCACCGTGATGACCGGCACCGTCCTCAGCGTGCCGTCGCATGCGGTGAGGATGCCGGCGTCGACGCCCGCGCCGTCTGCCGGCGCGACGACGTAGTCGGGGTCGGCGAACGGCTGGGGGTCCTACCCGAAGACATCGGCGAAGAAAGTCGCGGTGGTGGCCCGGTCCGCCGAGCAGCTCGACGTGGTCCACGTGCTGTGTCATGGGGATCCCTGTGCTGTCGTCATCGACCCGACCCGACGAGGCACCCCGGACCAGACCGGCCTCACGCAGGATGCGAAGGTGCCGCGAGGCGGCCGGCTGGCTGATCCTGAACGGCGCCAAGCTGGCCGGCCGTCGCGGGACCTGCCGTCAGGCGCGACACCGGCGTCGTCAGCGCTCCGGTGCCGACGCCCGGCCGAGGCTCAGACGGCGAGCCCGTCGACCTCCCGCGCCTGCGCGATGTCCGCCTGGGTGACGCCGCCCGCCGAGTGCGTGATGTAGGTCACGGTCACGGTGTCCCAGCTGATCGCGAGGTCGGGGTGGTGACCCACCTGCTCGGCGTGCTCGGCCAACCGGTTGACGAACGCGATGGACCCGGCGAAGTCGGCGAACTCGAAGGACTTCGAGATGCCGTCCTTCGCGGTGCCCTCCCAGCCGTGGAGGCGGTCGAGCTCGTGGTGCAGGGCGTCCGGGTTCAGCACGTCGACCATGTCAGGTGTCCTTCGTCCGGTCAGGATGTGGCCCCGGATGTTCCCGTTGCCGCGTCCCCCAATGCCTCGGCGAACTCGTCGGCGAGCAGCTCCCACTGCCACTGACGCAGGTCGAGGCCGGCGCGGAGCTCTTCGACCGTGGCCGGGCCGGAGGCGACGGCGCTCTCGAGCGCCCGGTTCGGGCACAGCACACCGGGGTCGAGCCCGAGCTCGGTGGCCACCCGGGAGCGACGTGCGCGCAGATCGTCGAGCAGGGCGCGGTCCTGCTCGTCGAAGCGTCGTGACCGCGGGCGTGCCGGCGGCGCGGGCGTGCCCTCGCGCATCGCCCGCAGCAGCTCGTCGCCGAACTTGCGCGCCGCCTGCCTGCGGACCCCGGCGCGACGCAGCTTCGCGACGTCGTCGACGGGGGTGCTGGCCAGGTCGAGCAGCACACGGTCGCTGACGATGCGGTTGGGAGCGGTGTCGGTGTCGCGCGCGAGCGTCTCGCGGGTGCGCCACAGGGCGTGCGCCCGCGTCTGGGCGTGTCGGTTGAGCCGGCCGACGCCGCGCAGCCGCGTCCACGCGCGACGCTCCTCCAGTGGCGGCTGGTCGCGGATGGCGTCGCGTTCCTGCTCGTACCAGGACAGCCGCCCGGCCTCGGCCAGGCGGTCGCGCAGCGTGCGCCACAGCCAGGGCAGGTCCGCGACGTCCGCGGCGGCGTACTCAAGCATCGCGTCGGTCAACGGGCGACGGGACCAGTCCGCGCGCTGCATGCGCTGCTTGTCGCCGTCGAAGCTGACGTCGAGGACCTGGTCGAGCAGGCTCTCGAGCCCGGTCGGCAGCCCCAGCATCGCCGCGGCAACAGCGGTGTCCTCGATGTCCTGGACGGTCACGCCGACGCTGGCCAGCGGAGCGACGTCGTTGTCCATCGCGTGGAGCACGACGGTCCGACCGCGCAGGAACGCGTCGAGCACCGACAGGTCGAGCGCGGCGAGCGGGTCGACGAGCACCACGACCCCGTCCGCACCGAGCTGGATCAGCGCAGGGCGACGCCAGTAGCGGTTGGCATCCGCCCGCTCGACGTCGACGCCGACGACCGTAGCGCCGGCCAGCTCGGCGAGCGCGGCCGCCAGCTCGTCCGGAGTCCCCGCGAACAGTCGCCTGTCGACTGGCATCGTCTGTTCAGGCTTCGCCGAAGGTGCCGAACAGCCGGTCACCGAAGTCGCCGAGGCCTGGAACGATGTAGCCGATGTCGTTGAGCCGTTCGTCGAGGCCGGCCGTCACGATCCGCAGGTCCGGGTGGTCGCCGGTCAGGCGGCTCACGCCCTCGGGCGCCGCGACCACGCAGACCAAGGTCAGGTTCGTCGCTCCACGCTCGCGGAGCAGCTTCGCGGCGAAGCTCGCCGACCCACCGGTCGCCAGCATCGGGTCGAGCAGCAGCACCGGGCGGTCGTCCAGCGGTGGGACCTTCAGGTAGTACGACGAGGGCTGCAGGGTCTCCTCGTCGCGTTCGAGCCCGATGTAGCCGACCTGGACGTCCGGCAGCAGCCCGGTGACGGCCGTCAGCAGGCCCAGGCCCGCCCGCAGGATCGGCACGGCGATGACGTTGCCATGGAGCGTGTCCACCTCGGCGTCGGCCAGCGGCGTGCGGACCGTGGTCGTCCGGGTCGGCAGGCTGCGCGTCGCCTCGAGCACCAGGACCGTCGCGAGGCGCTCGGTCAGGTACCGGAACCGCTCCGGTGGCGTCGACTCGTCGCGCAGGCCCGCCAGCAGGTGCCCCGCCAGTGGGTGGTCGACCACACGGAGCCGGCCATCCGGCACATCGGCCGTCGCCGTGCCGCCGCCCGTGGACTGCTCACCTGTCATCGCGTGCGCTCACTTCAGCCGTTCGGCCAGCTCGCGCCGCAGGATCTTGCCCGACGCCGACTTCGGGATCTGGTCGACGAACTCGACGCCCCGCAGCTTCTTGTAGGGCGCCACACGGTCCGCGACGTAGCTGAGCACGGCGTCCGGCTCGAGGTCGTCAGCCACCACGAACGCGATCGGGACCTCGCCAGCCTCCTCGTCCGGCCGCCCCAGCACGGCGACGTCGGAGATCCTCGGGTGCTCCAGCAGCAGGGCCTCCAGCTCGGCCGGTGGCACCTGGTAGCCCCTGTACTTGATGAGCTCCTTGACCCGGTCGACGATCGTGCAGTAGCCCTCGTCGTCGACGATCGCGACGTCGCCGGTGTACAGCCAGCCGTCGCGGTCGATCATGGCGTCCGTCGCCGCCTCGTTGTTCAGGTAGCCCTTCATGACCTGGGGACCGCGCACGCACAGCTCGCCGCGTCCACCCGGCTCGGCGTCCTGCTCGGTGTCCAGGTCGACGATCCGCGCCTCGGTGTTGGGCAGGAGGACGCCAACCGTGCCCGGCTTGTTCCGCTCCAGCGGGCTGACGTGGGTCACCGGACTGGTCTCGGTCAGGCCGTAGCCCTGCATGACCGTGCAGCCGAGGCGCGCGCCGGCCGCCTCGCTGAGCTCGGCGGAGAGTGGCGCCGCGCCCGACATCACGAACCGCAGCGACGACAGGTCGAACTGGTCGACCACCGGGTGCTTGGCGAGCGCCAGCACGATCGGAGGCACCGCGTAGCACTGCGTGACGCCGTGTTCCTGGTGCAGTCCGAGGAACTGCTCGAGGTCGAAGCGTGGCATCGTGACCACCGTCGCACCGTTGTGCAGCGCCAGGTTCATGATGACGGTCATGCCGTAGATGTGGAAGAAGGGCAGCACACCAATGACGACGTCGTCCTCCGACGTCTCCAGGAACGCCTCGGACTGCAAGACGTTCGCGACCAGGTTGCGGTGCGTCAGCATGACGCCCTTCGGCAACCCGGTGGTGCCGCTGGAGAACGGCAGCGCGACGAGGTGCTCGGCTGCATCGATCTGGACGTCCGGGGCGTTCGACGGGTCGATGAACAGCTCGGTGGCCGGTGTGAGTCCTGCTGCCTCGCCGAACGCGAAGACCTCCTCCACGCCGGCCTCGGACCCGGCGGCGGTCGCGGTCGCGGCGAACGGCGGCACGGTCAGCAGGAATCGGGCACCCGCGTCGGACAGCTGGCGCGCAAGCTCGTCGACCGTGGCCGTCGGGTTGACGGTGGTCACCGTGCCCCCGGCACGGGCGATGCCGTGGAACGCGATCGCGTACTCGGGCAGGTTCGGGCTGAAGATGCCCACGACCTCGCCCGGCTCCAGGCCCCTCGCAGCGAGGCCCGCCGCGAAGGCATCGACACGCTGTGCCAGCTCGCCGTACGTCACGGTCCGGCCCGACGGCCCGTCGATCAGGGCGGGCTTGTCGGCACGGCGCCCGGCGTCGGCCAGGATGAACGCGTGCAGCGGGACGTCGGGGATGTCGAGGTCGGACACGGGGCTGCGCAGTACCATCATCGGCTCCTTGTCTGGCGTCTGTCGGACCCTACGTCGAACCCCCATCCTGGCGAAGAGACCATGGTCATTCCTTCACATAGGGCTGTCCGTCGGCTGCGGGCGGACGCAGTCGGCCGACGAATCCTGCGACGACCACGATCGTCACGACATACGGCACCGTCAGCAGCAGCGTCGACGGCACGCCCACATCGAGGATGGTCAGGGAGGTTGCGACCTCACCCGCGAAGCCGAACACAAGTGCGGCGCCGAAGGCACCGTACGGCTGATAACGGCCGACCAGCATCGCCGCGAGCGCAATGAAGCCGAGCCCTGCGGACATCTCCGGACTGAACTGGCCTGCGGAATCGAGAGTGAACCACGCGCCCCCGACGCCTGCCAGTACGCCACCGAGGATCACGGCGCGGTAGCGGGTCGCGAGCACGTTGATGCCGACCGTGTCAGCCGCCCTCGGGTGCTCGCCGACCGAGCGGAGCCGGAGGCCCCAGCGGGTGCGGAACAGCGCCCAGTGCAGCAGGGGGACTGCGACGAGCATCAGATACACCGGTACGGTCTGCTGGAACAGCAACGGACCGACGATGGGGATGTTACTCAGCAGCGGGATGTCGAGGCGGCTGAAGCCCGCCGGCTGGTTCAGCTCGGGCGACGGCGCGAGCAGTTGCTGGTTGAGGAATGACGTCAGGCCGGTGGCGAACACGACGAGTACGACGCCCACGACGATCTGGTCAGCGCGGAACCGGATCGACAGTACGGCCAGGAGGCCGCCGATGACTGCCCCTGCCAGCAGACCGCCCAGCAAGCCGATGGCCGCGCTGGACGAGACGGAGCCGACCACCGCTGCGGTGAAGGCGGCGAACAGGAACTGGGCCTCGATCGCGATGTTGATGATGCCCGAGCGTTCGCACACCAGACCGCACAGTGCGCCGAGTGCCAATGGCACGGCGCCGCTGAGCGTGTTCTGGAACAACCCGAGCAGGGGCAGCGTCGCGTCGCGGGCCGCCCACGCAAGGAACGCCAGCGTGAACAGGGCGGCGCTGACGCCGATGGCCGTGGCGGCGCGCTTACCGAACCCCCGGATCAGCTGCACGGTGCCGAGCGCGGCGACGATCACCGCCAGCGCCCCGGCTGTCAGTCCGACAGGAACCTGGACAGCCTCGAGGAACGTCGATCCACGGCCGGCGAGGTCGAAGGTGGCGACCGCGCCGAGGCCCCCCGCCGAGAAGACGGCGCCCATGACCGCGGCGAAGACCAGCGAGACGATGCCGAAGCGGCGCTCGCGGCGCAGCTGCTCGGGTGTGCGGACCGTGCTCACGTCCCCCACCCCGACGCAACGTCGGTGCTGGTCACCGCGCCAGGCTTGATGCGGAAGATCGCCTGCACCAGGGCCGGTGCGGCGATGAACAAGACGATCAGCGCCTGAATGACGCTGACGAGATCCAGCGAGGTGCCGGTCTGTGCCTGCATCAGGCGTCCGCCGGCCTCCAGGGCGCCGAACAGCAGGCCGGCGGCCACTGTTCCACCGACGCCGCCGCGACCCAGCAGCGCGACGGTGATGCCGTCGAACCCGCGGCCGCCGCCGAGTCCGGCGCTGATTCGTCCGTCCACGCCCAGCACCTGCGACGCCCCACCCAGACCGGCGGCGATGCCGCCGACCGCCATGGCGATCGTGACCGTCGCTGCAACGCTCATGCCGGCCGAGCGGGCGGCGTCCGCGTTGAGCCCGACCGCCGTCAGCTCGAACCCGCGCGTCGAGCGCTCGAGCAGCCACCACAGCACCACCGCGGTGATGAGCGCGATGATGATGCCGGCATTGACGCGGCGGCCGGCGCCGGCGAGCCGGGGGAGTGTGGCCGAGTCGAGCATGCTCCTCGAGATGGGGTCGTCGCGCCCGATGGGCTGCACCGCGTCAAGCGAGAGGACGTACTCCAGCCCGAGGATTGCGATTCTGTTCAGCATGATGGTGGTGATCACCTCATGCGCGCCCGTGCGGGCCTTGAGCACACCGGGGATCCACCCCCACAGCGCGCCGCCGGCGACGCCCGCGAGGATCGCCAGCGGCAGGTGAGCTACGAGCGGCAGGCCGGTGAGTGCGAACCCGACGTAGCCGGCACACAGACCGCCCGCCAGGAACTGCCCTTCGCCACCGATGTTGAACAGGCCCGCGCGTAGCGGCACGGCGACGGCGAGGCCGGTGAGGATGAGGGGTGTGGCCGCCGTCACGGTCTCCGACAGCTGGTTGGGGCCACCCACGGCGCCCCGGACAAGGGCGACGTAGACGTCCCAGACATTGTCCTGGAGCGCCGCGAACGTGTCGCCGGGCCGGGCGAAGAAGTATCCCAGCGACGAGCGCACCTCGTCGCTGGCCAGCGCCAGGATGATCGCGCCGATGACGAGCGCCGAGAGCACGGCGAGAAGGGTTGTCATGACCGTCGTCGCCGACAGCGCGTCGGCGAACCGACGTCCGACCGACGCGCCGATGTCAACAGCTTGGCCGCGCTCCTCCTCACGCGCGGAGGCTTCCTCGCGCTCCGTGTCGGGATCGACGCTGCCGCCAGTCTCTGGTCGGCTCACCGTGGTCCCCTCGTGGGACCTGACACGGCGCGGCCCCTCACGCGGCATCCCCACGCTGCGCGTCGGTGACGGCGTCGCCACCGGCCATCAGCAGGCCGATGCGGTCCCTGTCGACCGGCGCATCGAATGGCCCGGACAGGCGCCCGCGGAACATCACGGCCACACGATCGGCCAGCGCCAGCACCTCGTCCAGCTCCGACGACACGATGATGACCGCCGTCCCCTCGTCCCGCTTGTCGACGATCCGGCGGTGGATGTACTCGATGGCGCCGACGTCCACGCCGCGCGTCGGCTGGGAGGCGACCAGGAGGTCGATGGGACGGTCGAACTCCCGAGCGACGACCGTCTTCTGCTGGTTCCCGCCCGATAGGGCGGAGGCCGCGGTGTGGATCGACGGCGTGCGGATGTCATACGCCTCGACGAGCCGGGCCGCGTGCTCCGCGATCCGATCGAACTGCAGGTTCGGTCCCTGCGCGAACGGTGCGGTGTCCCACATGTTGAGCATCAGGTTCTCGGCGATCGAGAAGGCGCCGACGAGCCCGGTGCGATTGCGGTCCTCCGGCACGTGGCCGACGCCGTGACGGATCACGTCCTTGCGGCTGCGGCCCAGGATCTCGCGCCCCGCGATCGTGACTGAGCCCTCGGTGTTCTCGTCGGCGAGCCCCGTGAGCGCCCGAACCAGCTCCGTCTGCCCGTTCCCCTCGACCCCGGCGATCGCCAGGATCTCCCCGGCTCGGACGTCCAGATCCACGTCGTCGACGACCGGTGCGCCACGACTGTCCCGCACGGTCAGACCGTTGACCGACAGCATGACATCACCAGCCGACGCGGCGGCTCGCGAGACGACCAGCTCGACCGGTCTGCCGACCATGAGCTCCGCCAGTTCGGCGTCGTCGGCGGTCTCCGGGTCGACCGTGCCGACGATCCTGCCGCGGCGCAGCACACTGATGCGATCGACCAGATCGCGGTGCTCACGGAGCTTGTGCGAGATGAAGATGACAGACCGGCCCGTGGCCGCGAGCCCTCGCACGGCCTCGAACAGATCGGTCGTCTCCTGCGGTGTGAGGACGGCGGTCGGCTCGTCGAGGATCAGCAGGCGCGCTTCGCGGTGCAGAGCTTTGAGGATCTCGACGCGCTGCTGCACGCCGACGGGCAGCTCCTCGACGACCGCATCGGGGTCGACTGGTAGACCGAACTCCTCGCAGAGGTGCCGGACGGCGTCGGCGGCGCGCCTCCGGTCGAGCCTGCTCAGTGGGCCTGTCGGTTCGACGCCGAGCGTGATGTTCTCCGCGACGGTGAACACGGGCACGAGCATGAAGTGCTGGTGCACCATGCCGATACCTGCGGCGATGGCGTCACCTGGGCCTGCGAACGAGACCCTGGTCCCGTCGACGATGATCTCGCCCTCGTCGGCCTCGTACAACCCGTAGAGCACGTTCATCAACGTCGACTTGCCGGCGCCATTCTCACCGAGCAGGCCGTGGATCTCGCCCGGCTCCACGGTCAGGTCCACGTGGTCGTTTGCGACGACGCCCGGGAACCGCTTGGTGATGCCGCGGAGCTCCAGTCTCACCGTGCTCTCCCGCCAGCCACGCGAGGCGGGAGCGGAACACGTCGTGGCGCGCCGCTCCCCCACGACCTCACCGTCGTGTCAGCCTTCGTAGTCGTCCGGCGACACGGAGATGTCACCGGCGATGATGCCCTCACGCAGTTCGTCGATCTCGGACTTCAGCTCCTCGGGCACCTCGGTGTCGAAGTCGTGGTACGGCGCGATGGCGACACCCTCGTTCTCGAGGGTGCCGACGTACTTGCCGCCCTCGAAACTGTCGTTGACGGCCGCCTCGATGCTGTCGAACACCGCAACGTCCATGTTCTTCATGACCGAGGTCAACATGAGCGACGAGAACTGGGGCGCGGACTCGTAGCCATCGGTGTCGACCCAGATCAGGCTGCCCTCGCCGGCGTCCTCGAGTGCGGCCGCCGTACCGAGACCGACCGGGCCGGCGACGGGCATGATGATGTCCGCGTCGCGCTGCAGCAGCTGCTCGGTCAGCTGGCGGCCGTCCTCCTGGCTCTCGAAGTTGCCGGTGAACAGGCCGTCAGACCCGTCCCAGCCGATGACCTGGACGTCGGTGCCCTTCTCCGCGTTGTGGTGGCGCACGCCGGCCAGGAACCCGTTCATGAAGATCGTCACCGTCGGGATGTTCAGGCCGCCGTAGGTTCCGACGGTTCCCGTCTCGGTCATGCCAGCGGCGAGGTAGCCGGCGAGGAACGCAGCCTGGTCCGTTGCGAACGTCAGCTCACGCACGTTGTCGATCGTGACATCCTCGGTCGCCTCGGCGTCGAAGAAGTCAAAGTCGACGATCGCGAACGGCGTGTCGGGGTTTGCTTCTGCAGCGGCCTGTGTCGCCTCACCGAGCAGGAAGCCGACGGTCACGATCAGGTCGCAGCCCTGCTCGATGAACGTGTTGATGTTGGGTTCGAAGTCGGCGTCGGATTCGGACTCGAGCACACTGATGTCGACGCCGAGCTCCGTCTCGGCGTCCTGCAGGCCCTTGTAGGCCGTCTGGTTGAAGGACCGGTCGTCGATGCCCCCGGTGTCGGTGACCTGGCATGCCGAGAAGTCGGTGGCCTGCGCAGCGGCGCCCCCCTCAGTACCCTCGCTTGCGGTCGCGGCCTCGCTGTCGCCCCCCGCGGTCTCCTCGGCGGGCGCCTCGCCGCACGCCACGAGCAGCAGTGCGAGCGTCAGGAGCGCCGCCAGAAGTCTCACTACCCGCATTGGTGTCCCTTTCCATCCTCTGATGACGCCGAGCAGATCACCTGCGCAAGGGATGCGTCGCAGGCGCGTGATTCGACCGTCCGGGCGTGTGGGTTCGCGATCCGCTGGGCAGACCAAGCCTGACCGCGTGCAGTCATCGTACTCTAGGCGTCGTAGGACGATCGGCGCAATCGCGGCGGGTCAGCGCATGAAAGGACGGCTGTCACACCGTGCGGAAGACCAAGATCGTCGCCACCCTCGGACCCGCCCTCGACGACCGCGACAAGCTGCGCGCCGCGCTCGAGGCGGGCATCGACGTCGTGCGCCTCAACTTCAGCCACGGCGACCACGACACCCACGCCCGGCGCCTCCGCGACGTCCGCGAGCTGTCCACGCGCCTGGAGCGCAACATCGGCGCCCTGGCCGACCTGCAGGGACCCAAGATCCGCCTCGGCAGCCTGCCCGACGGTGGGATCGACCTCGAGGACGGCAGCGAGGTCATCCTGTTGCCCGGCGTCGAGCAGCTCGACGAGTACAGCAGCAACGGCCAGGTCGTGCTGCCCGTCGTGTACGAGGCGCTCGGCGAGGACTGCGAGCCCGGCTCGATGATCCTGATCGACGACGGGTCCATCCGCCTGGTCGTCTCGCGCGCGACCCACGACGAGGTGGTCGCGCGCGTGGTCGCGGGCAACACGGCGAAGAGCCGCAAGGGCGTCAACCTGCCGGGCGTGAGGGTCTCCGCCCCCAGCCTGACCGACAAGGACGAGGAGGACCTGAAGTTCGCCGTCGACCTCGGCTGCGACTGGATGGCCCTGTCGTTCGTCCGTCGCCCTGAAGACGTCGAGATGGCGCGCGAGCAGGTCCACCGCCACGGGGGCGAGGCGCCGCTGGTGTCCAAGCTGGAGCGACCGGAGGCTATCGAGAACCTCGAGGCCATCGTCGCCGCGAGCGACGCGGTGATGGTCGCGCGTGGTGATCTGGGCGTGGAGATCGGCCCGGAGCGCGTGCCGGCCATCCAGAAGCAGATCATCGGGCAGGCCAACATGCACGCCAAGCCGGTCGTGACCGCGACCGAGATGCTCGACAGCATGATCAACTCGCCGCGGCCGACGCGTGCGGAGGCCAGCGACATCGCCAACGCGATCTTCGACGGCACCGACGCGGTGATGCTGTCCGGCGAGACCGCGGCCGGCAAGTACCCAGTCGAGGCCGTGCGCACCATGGCACGGATCTGCGAGGTGGCCGAGACGTCGCCGCACCTGGTCGGCGACATCGAGCACGCGCCCGCCGCCGCCGACGACATCGGCAACGTCGTGGCACGCGCCGCCGTGACCGTCGCGCGGGACGTCGAGGCCAGCGCGCTGGCCGTCTACTCGATCACGGGCGCATCGATCCAGCTCGTCAGCAAGTTCCGGCCGCCGGTCCGCCTGGTCGGGCTGACGCCAATGGAGACCGCCCGCCGACGGACCGCGCTGATGTGGGGCGCCGAGGCGCTGCTCGTGCCGATGAAGGGCGAGAGCGGTGACCTGATACACGCGGCCGAGCGCGTGCTCGTCGACGCTGGGATCGCAGCGCACGACGACCGCGTGGTGATCGTGTCGGGGACAGCCGGCAGCTCGGGTGGCACGAACCGCATCTACGTCCACCGCATCGGCACCCCGTTGCAGCGCTGAGGGCTCAGGTTGGCAGCCCCGCACGTGGCGTGTCCCCGGAGCTTCGACCGACCCACGACGTGCGCGGCCACCAACCCTCGCCGGCGGAAAGCATCCGACATCGTTGACCGGCGCCTGCAGTGTGCTGGTGTCAGTGCCTGGAGGTGGGCGGCATGAGGCTTGTGGTCGTCGGGGGGGATGCCGCCGGGATGACCGCCGCGAGTCTGGTCGATCGGAGGCGTGACGACGTCGAGATCGTCGTCATCGAGCGAGGTCCCTACACGTCCTACTCGATGTGCGGCATCCCGTACCACGTCGCCGGGCTGATCGACGACGCGGACGACCTGGTGTCACGCGCGCCCGAGGAGTTCCGGGAACGCGGCATGATCGTCCGCACGCGGACCGAGGCCGTCGCGATCGACGCCGACGCCCGGACGGTCACGGTCCGGGACCTGGACACCGGCGACGCGCACGATGAGCCGTACGACGCGCTGCTGTACACCACGGGCGCACACCCGGTCGTGCCCGACATCCCCGGCCTCGCCGAGCACGGCTACGTGGTGCACACCCTCGACGAGGGCGAGCGGCTGCGGCGCGCGCTGGACGGCCGCAGCGACGTGCGGACCGTCGCGATCGTCGGCGCCGGCTACATCGGCATCGAGATCGCCGAAGCGCTCGTCGACCGCGACATCGACGTCCACCTGATCGACCGCAGCCCGCACGTGATGCGCACGATGGACGCCGACATGGCTGAGCGGCTCGAACAGATCATGGCCGACTTCGGGATCCGGCTGCACCTGGGGGAGAACCTGACCAAGGTGGAAACCGACGGTGAGCGCTGCCGCGCAGTCGTCACCGACGCGGGTCGCTACGAGGTCGACCTGGTCGTCCTCGCGATGGGTGGCAGGCCCAACGTGGCGCTGGCGGTCGACGCCGGCTGCAAGGTCGGCCCGTCGGGCGCCCTCGTCGTCGACGGACGCATGCGCACGACTGTCGAGGGCGTGTGGGCGGC
The DNA here is from genome assembly GCA_035461305.1 of Euzebyales bacterium. Classification (NCBI taxonomy): domain Bacteria; kingdom Bacillati; phylum Actinomycetota; class Nitriliruptoria; order Euzebyales; species Euzebyales bacterium. Next base: position 17,641 of record DATHVN010000227.1, read on the forward strand.
CGGGGACGTCGTCGAGTCGCGCGACCTGGTCGCCGGCAGGCGGGTCAACGTGCAGCTGGGCACCCACGCCAACAAGCAGGGCAAGGTGGCAGGCATCGACATCGCTGCACACCCCGGTGACGGCGACGCGGTCTTCCCGGGCGTCGTCGGCACCGCGGTCACGAAGCTGTGCGAGTGGGAAGTCGCGCGGGTCGGCCTGACCGAGCGGGAGGCGCGGGAGGAGGGCATCGACCACGCCGCCGTCAGCTTCACCGGCACCGCGACCGCCGGCTACATGCCCGACCCGGGCGTGGTGCACGTCAAGATGCTGGCCGAGCGTGCGAGCGGACGCGTGCTGGGCGCCCAGCTGCTGGGCACCGGCAACGTCGCCAAGCGCATCGACGTCGCGGCGGTCTGGTGCCAGCTCGGCGTGCGTGTCCAGGACGCGCAGTTCCTCGACCTATCCTACGCGCCGCCGTTCGGTGGCGTCTGGGACCTCATGCTCGTCGCCGCCCGCAAACTGACCCGCGCACTCGACCTGTCCCCTCAGCTGTGACCGCTCCGCGTGGCAGCTCGTACCGGGTGGCCGGGTGCTGTGTGCCACACTGGCGGTCGTGTGGCAGCTCGTGCCGGGTGGCCGGTGCTGTGTGGCCACCGTGGCGGTCGTGTGGCGGCAGGTACCGGTCGGGTCAGTCCGACAGCGCAACCCGGACGTCGTTGACGAAGCCGTCCCAGTCGGCGTCAGGCCGGTACCAGCCGATGCGCAGGCAGTTCCAGGCAGCCTGCCGGTAGGCCTGGTCCTTGCGGTGGTCGAGGTCGAGCCCGCGCTGTGTGCCGTGGAACCCGAGCGAGTCGCACTCGATGCACACCCTCGCCGACGCGAAGGTGATGTCGGGATGCAGCACCCGGCCTGACGGCGTCGACACCTCGACGGGGTGCAGGTCGGGCATCAGCCCCGCGATCAGCAGCCGGCGGTGGAGCACGTCGGACAACGCCGAGTCGACTCCGCGACCGTCGACATCGCGGGCGGCGGCAACCAGCCGCGACGCACCGGGGATCCGAGGGTGCAGTAGTGCCCGGGCGGCGACGTTCGCGGGCTCGGCGATCCGTCGTAGCCGGGCGTCGATCAACAGTATCCGCAGCCGCTCGCGCGCGTCGGGGCGACCGGCGTCGACGAAGCACCGCTCAGGTGACGCGACTGAGAGACCGCCACCGCCGCGCGATCCTCCTCGAGCAAGGTCCGGGACCGGATCGTCCGGACCGCGTGCAGGTGTCGTCGGCTCGTCGCCCACGGGACCACGAGCGAGACGAACGGCGGCGGACGGGTCATGACGTCGTGCAGGTACGGCCCTGACCAGCCCGTCGCCAGTGCCCCGTCTGCGGCCGCGGCGAGCGCTGCGCCGACGCGGACGGTGGACGACGTCGGGTCCGTGCCGGGGATCAGCAGCACGCCGCGGTGGGGGCGCAGCCACCGCTCGCGGCACACGCGGTCATCGAACGTGCTAGCGGCGATGCCGAGTCCGAGCGCCTGCCGTCGCGCGACAGCACCGCACTGTCCGACGGCCAGTGTGAACAGCCAAGCCCAGGGATCCATTGCGCAGCGTGTCGGACGCAGCCGTCGTCGGGATCGTCGCTCGGTGCACGGCTGTGGATGTTCGCTCCGTGTGGCAGCTGGTGCCGGGTGGCCGGTGCTGTGTGCCACGGTGGCGGTTGCGTGGCAGCTGGTGCCGGGTGGCCGGTGCTGTGTGCCACGGTGGCGGTGCAGCTCCGCCCGGATGGCCTGGGCCATGCCGGTGACCGCCCACTTGGTCGCCGAGTACAGCGATCCGTCGATCGTGACCCGCCCCGCAACTGAGCCCATCAGGACGAGGTGGCCGGAGCTGTCGACGAGGTGCGGCAGCGCCGCACGCGCCGTGAGGGCGACGCCGTAGACATTGGTCAGGATCATGCCGCGCCACGCGAGCGGATCGGCGTCTGGGTCGAGGAAGCCGCGGCTCGTGCCGCCACCGGCGTTGGCGACGGCCACATCGAGGCGTCCGAACCTGTCGATCGCCACGTCGACGGCACGCTGCTGGTCACCGGGCTCGGTGACGTCGCCGGGGATGCCGACCGCGCGGCCGGTGCCCAGCTCGTCCGCCGGCGCCGTCAGGCGAGCCACCGAGCGCGCCTGTAACACGACCCGGTGGCCGTCGGGGACGAACGCGCGCGCCAGCGCCGCGCCGATGCCGCTGGAGCACCTGCGATGAGGGCCACCCTGCCCGCTCCCGTCATCCGCCGGTCCTTCCGCCGTCGGCGAGGTGACCGCGACGATATCCGGGCGCGCTCACCACCCCGTCGCGGCTAGCATCCTTGCGGATGCCGCCACCTGTCGAGACCGATCTGCTCGAGGCCGCCGAGACGGTGGCCCTCGAGGCGGCGGAGCTGACCCTGCGCTGGTTCCGCAGCGACGAGCTTGAACTGGCGCGCAAGGACGACGGCAGTCCGGTCACGGCTGCCGACCGCGCGGCCGAGGACCACATCCGTGCCCGTCTGGGTGCGCTCTTCCCCGACGACGCGATCATCGGGGAGGAGCGACCCGCCATCACGGGCACGTCGGGCCGGCGATGGATCATCGACCCGATCGACGGTACCGAGTCCTTCGTGCGGGGCGTGCCGCTGTACAGCTCGCTACTGGCCATGGTCGACGAGCACGGGCCGGCGATCGGCACGGTGCTCGTCCCCGCGCTCGGCCAGGGCGCCGTCGCAGGACGGGGACACGGCTGCCGCTGGGAGGGTGCGCCGCTGCGGGTCAGCGACACCGACGACCTGGACGGTGCCTGCCTGTCGACCAGCTCCTTCGATCGGCCGTGGTGGCCCGACGACGCGTTGCTGGCGGTGTCGGGTCGCGACGGCCTGCGCACCCGCGCCTGGGGCGACGGGTACGGCTACCTGCTCGTCGCGATGGGCCGCATCGAGGCGATGACCGATCCGGACCTGCACGAGTGGGACATCGCACCCATGCTGACCGTCATCCCGGAGGCCGGTGGGCGTATCACACAGTGGGACGGATCGACCCGGCTGGCCGCTGGGCCGTGGCTGGCCTCGAACGGCCGGGTCCATGACGAGCTGCTGGCGCTGCTGCGCGGCTGAACCGCCGGATCGGGCTCAGGTGCCGGCGAGGAGGTCCGATCCCCGGACCGTGAGGCGGACGAGCACGCGACGGCGTTCATGGCGGAGCGGGGCGCGCCCGACGAGCCCCTTGGCCTCCAGTCCGTCGATCAGCCCGCAGACCGACGGGCGGGTCACCGACAGCAGGGCCGCGGTCACGCAGGCTGGACGCCTTCGCGTCGGCCGTGGCGAGCTCAGCGAGAACGGCGAAGGCGCTGAGTGACAGTCCGATCGCCCGCAACTGCCGTTCCCCGCCGGGCGCTCACGCGGGCCGCGGCCCTGCAGCAGCCGATCGAGAACGTCCGTCGAGTCATCGTGGTCCATATCGTGCGGCGCGTCGTCGGCCTTCGGCGACACTTCCATCGGTGGCGTCCCGCCGCGGCGTGGGACGAGTCTACGGATTCGGTCGATTCGGCCGGTCCGAGCGCGGCTTGCGAGCGCGGACGGGCGCGGTCGGCACGACCCGGCCGGCGACCAGGTCGCCCTGCACGACCGAGCGCATGGTGCCGTCGCGACGCTCGATGGTCAGCACGCCGTCGTCCCACGCGCGCAGCACGCCGACGACGTCGGTTACGGACGCCTCGGGTCCGTGATAGCGGGTCCGCACGGTGATTCGGGAACCGACGTCGGCGGGGGAGATCCGCACCGCCAGTCGCGCACGCATCGATGCCATGGCCCCATTGTGGCGCACGGCGTGCGGGAAACTCGTCGACAGCCGCTAGGGTGGAGACGCAACGATCGTGATGCCGTCCGCGAGCGCGCGGATCAATGGCCGATGGCTGAAGGAGCACCCCCACCTATGGTGTACGTGATCGCCGAACCGTGCATCGACGTCAAGGACCGCGCCTGCGTCGAAGAGTGCCCCGTCGACTGCATCTACGAAGGCGAGCGGATGCTGTACATCCAGCCGGACGAGTGCATCGACTGTGCCGCCTGCGAGCCGGTCTGTCCCGTCGAGGCCATTGCCTATGAGGACGACCTCCCCGAGATGTGGGCCGAGTTCACGGCCATCAACCGGGAGTTCTTCGAGGATTCGGTGACCGGGCTGGGCGCGCCGGGCGGCGCGGCCGTCGTTGGTGTCCAGGCGACCGATCACCCCAAGGTGGCCAACTGGAGCTTCTGACCCCCTGACCACGCTCACGGTCCCGTGCTGACGGCCCGCAGCCCAGGCTGCGCGGCGAGCGGCGCGGGATCCTCACGTTCTGCGCGCAGCTCCTCGAGCTTGTCCAGCGGACGCTCGAGCTGGCGGCGGCGGGTGGTGCACAGCGCATCGTAGGTCTTCTGGGACCGTGACAGGTGGGTGCCGAGCTTGTCGAGCTCGTCACCGAACTTCTCCCACTGCCGACGGAAGTCCGCGAGCAGCGACAGGATCTGGTCGGACGTGCGCTCGAGCTGGAAGTTGTCGACCGACTGGCGCACGACCGCCAGGACCGCGAACAGCGTCAGCGGCGAGCACAGGACGATTCGGCGCCGCAGCGCCTCGTCGACCAGGCCGCGGTCGTGCTTCTGGAGGAAGCCGAACAGCGCCTCGTTCGGGATGAACAGCAGCACGCAGTCGACGGCCGCGTCCCCCTCGCGGTAGCCGCGGTCAGCGAGTTCGCGGACGCGGTCCCGCGCGTCGCGCAGGAACCCCTTGCGGTGGCGCTCGCTGTCCGTGTCGTTGTCGGCGTTGAGGTAGCGCAGGTAGTTGTCGAGCGGGAACTTGACGTCCATGTGCAGCTCGAGGCCGCGGGGCAGCAGAAACGTGAAGTCAGGTACGCCGCCGCCGGCGAGCCGGCGCTGCCTGCAGTAGTTGACGCCCTCGAGGAACCCGGCGAGCTGCAGGACGTCCTCGGCCATCCGCTCGCCCCACTGACCGCGTGCCTGGCTCGACGACAGCGCCTGCCGCAGGTCATGGGCGGTCTCGCTGAGCACACGCGTCTGCCGGCCTGTCTCGGCGAGCTGCTCGGCCAGTGAGCCGAACTGCTGGGCGCGACTGGTCTCGAGCTGGCGCACCAGCGACGTCATCCGGTCGAGCTCGCCGCGCATCTGCTGCAGCTGCAGGCCGATGCGCGACTCTGTCCCCTCGAGCCGCTGCGCGTCCTGTCCGCGAACCGCTCCGATCTGCTGCTGCGCCAGGGACACGACGGTGTCGACCGTGGTGTTCAGCTGCGTCTCACGGTCCGCCTGCAGGCGGCGCTCCAGCTCGGCCGATGCCTCCGCCAGGTGCCGGCGCTGCTGCGCGAGGCCGAACCAGACGACGGCGAACGTGCCGGCGACCGCCACGACCACGGCGACGATGGTGACCACGACTCAACGCTCCTCGGATCGCCTGTAGGCGAACAAACGTACGACGCGGACGGTCCTGGACGATGGAACCGCTGTCAGGTGGGCGTCAGCGCGGGGTCGCCTGGATCACCCTGTTGGGGTCGTAGTGGCGGGTGGTGGGGTCGAACCGGCCGGTCGCATGTGATCAGGGTGAGGGCCGCGTCGCCGCTGCGGGCGAACAGTCGGTGGACCGGCTGTCGTCCTTGGCGTAGCGGCGGCGCCCGACGACGTCGAACGTCAGCGTCCGGCCATCGTCGTGGTCGACGCGCACGGCGTCGCCGCCCGAGGCTGTTCGTCGACGGCCGAGCCGATCAGGTACAGCGCGACGACCGCGTTCGGATCGGCGCTGAACCGGGCCGGTGGGACGAGTCACTCGTCGGGCGCTGCGTCGACGGTGGGTCA
>DATHVN010000228.1 GCA_035461305.1 Euzebyales bacterium
GGCGTCCTCACCCTCGGGTCCGCCGCGCACGATGAAGAAGCCCGCTGGTCCTGCGTACACGTTGAGGCGGGTCATGCCGAGCGTGTGGTCGTGATACCACAGCGTCGACTCGCGCTGGTCGTTCGGGTACTGAAACGTCGCGAAGCCCGGGCCCCACTCGACGCCGAACGTCGAGGCTGCCTTGCCGGCGAAGAAGTCGTACCAGGTCCCCTCCGTCGCGTAGCCCTCCGGGACGTTGTCAGCGTTGGGCAGGTACCACGCCTCGGCGTAGCCGTCGCTCTCGTCGCCGACGCCGGACGCGCCGTGGAGGTGGGTCACGATGGGCACGGGTCCGGTGTAGGGGCCGGGCGTCTCCTCGAACGTGGGACGCATGTCGCGCCCCTCCGTCCCGCCGGGCGGGTTCGCCCAGTGCAGGGTGGGGTCGACGGGCAGCAGGTGCGGCAGGTAGTCGCCGTTGGCGTCGACGAGCTCGTTGATCCACTTGACGCGCACGGGCCGGTTCCACTTCGACTCGATCGTCAGCGACGGCGCGTTGTGGATCAGCAGCCCCCGTCTGCTCGCTGAGCTGACCGCGCCGTAGCCCCAGACCGTGGTCATTGGCATGTCGGCCGGCAGGATCTGCTGGTCGAACTCCTTCATCGAGATCTCGTAGTAGTCGATCGGCTTGCCACCCATCTGCCTGATGGTCCCCGCCCGCGGCATGACGGGGGGAACCAGCAGAGGGGTCTGGAACTTGGCGATGTCGCCGGGAGCGAGTGTCCCGCCGGGGATCTGGGCCAGGGCCCGCTCCATCCAGCCGACCTGCGTCGCGACGTACCACCCGAGGGTCGACGCCCCCGTGAGCTTCAGGAAGTTCCGTCGAGTCAACATCGCACACATCCCCACTTGACCCGATGTGCGAAGCAGTCACTGCCTCGCAAATGCCGTCACCGTTTCGCACACACCGTCGACCCACGACGTACCAGCGCGACGATGTGGACGCGTCCCGCACGCAGGAGCCTACGAGGTCGGGATGTCCCGCCACAAGTGCTGTCGGCATGATCGCGTCCTGGGCGCGTGCGAGCGCCCGGTGCGCGCAACGGCCGCGCAACGGCAAGGTGTCAACAGTCCCGCCCGGGAGGGTACGTTCGACCTCAACCGCGTCGGGAGACCCGCTCTACGGTCGCTGGACCGGTCGGGTATGGCCGCAAGTGTGAGGAGTGTCCGATGGCGACGACGTGCATCGACGGCAACGAGGCGGCAGCGCGCGTGGCCCACGCGTGCAGCGAGGTCATCGCGATCTACCCGATCACCCCCGCGTCGCCCATGGGCGAGCTGGCCGACGCCTGGTCGAGCGCGGGCCGCCGCAACCTGTGGGACACGGTGCCGCGGATCACGGAACTGCAGAGCGAGGCCGGCGCCGCCGGCGCGCTGCACGGTGCGCTGCTGGAGGGCGCGCTGGCGACGACCTTCACGTCGTCGCAGGGGCTGCTGCTGATGCTGCCCAACATGTACAAGATCGCCGGCGAGCTCACTCCCGCCGTGATCCACGTCGCGGCGCGCGCCGTGGCGACCCACGCGCTGTCGATCTTCGGCGACCACTCCGACGTGATGGCCGCGCGTACGACCGGGTGGGCGCTGCTCGCGTCCGCCTCGGTGCAGGAGGCGCAGGACCTGGCGGCGGTCGCCCACGCCGCGACGCTGCGCTGCCGGGTGCCGTTCCTGCACTTCTTCGACGGCTTCCGGACGTCGCACGAGCTCAACCGGATCGACACGCTCGACCACGACGACCTGCGCGCCCTGATCGACGACGGCGACGTGCTGGCCCACCGCGCGCGCGGCCTGAGCCCCGACCGGCCGGTCCTGCGCGGGTCCGCCCAGAACCCGGACGTGTTCTTCCAGGCCCGGGAGGCCGTCAACCCCTTCTACGACGCCATGCCCGACGTCGTGCAGCAGGCGATGGACGACCTCGCCGCCCGCACCGGGCGTGCCTACCACCTGGCCGACTACGCGGGCCACGACGAGCCCGACCGTGTGCTGGTGCTCATGGGTTCCGGCGCGGGCGCCGCCGGCGAGGCCGTCGCGGAGCTGAACCGCCGGGGGGAGCGGGTCGGGCTGTTGACGCTCCGCCTGTTCCGGCCGTTCCCCGCCGCGGCACTGCTCGGAGCGCTGCCGCCCACCACGCGCCGGCTCGCCGTGCTCGACCGCACGAAGGAGCCGGGGGCGCCCGGCGAGCCGCTGTTCACCGACGTGGCGACGATGCTGGCGGAGGCCGCGACGTCCGGTGCCCTGGATCCCGCCGCGTTGCCGCGGCTGACCGGCGGGCGGTACGGGCTGTCGTCCAAGGAGCTGACGCCCGCCATGGTGGCCGGCGTGTTCGCGGCGATCGCCGGCGACGACCCTCCGCGCCGGTGCACGGTCGGCATCAACGACGACGTCACGCACCTGTCGGTGCCGGCCGACGCCGACTTCTCACTGACCGCGGGCGACGGCGACGTCCAGGCGGTGTTCTTCGGCCTTGGCGCCGACGGCACGGTCGGCGCCAACAAGAACACCGTCAAGATCATCAGCGAGCACACCGACCTTCACGTCCAGGGCTACTTCGTCTACGACTCGCGCAAGGCCGGCGCGCAGACCGTGTCGCACCTGCGCTTCTCTCCGCGGCCGATCACGTCGACGTACCTGATCGACCGCGCCGACTTCGTCGCGTGCCACCAGTTCGGGTTCCTCGGCACGCGCGACGTGCTCGGCCGCGCCGCTCCGGGTGCGACGGTCCTGCTGAACGCCCCCTTCCCCGCCGACGAGGTCTGGGACGCGCTGCCCGCGCCGGTCCAGCAGGCGGTCCTCGACAAGGACCTGCGGCTGTTCGCGATCGATGCCTACCGCGTCGCCAGGGACGCGGGGCTCGGCGGCCGCATCAACACTGTGATGCAGCCCTGCTTCTTCGCGTTGTCCGGCATCCTGCCGCGCGACGAGGCCGCCGCGGCGATCAAGCAGTCGGTCGAGCGCACGTACGGACGCCGCGGCCCCGAGGTCGTCTCGCGCAACCTCGCCGCCGTCGACCACGCGCTCGGCGAGCTCGCCGAGGTCACGGTGGGCGACCGCGTCACGTCGACCGTCGGCCTGCGCCCGCCGGTCCCACCCGACGTGCCGTCGTTCGTCGAGCGGGTCACGGCCCGCATGCTCGCAGGCGAGGGAGATCTGCTGCCAGTCTCGGCACTGCCCGTCGACGGCACCTTCCCGACCGACACGACCCGCTACGAGAAGCGGGCGCTCGCACAGGAGATCCCGGTGTGGGATCCGAGCATCTGCATCGACTGCGGCAAGTGCGCGATCGTGTGCCCGCACGACGCGATCCAGATGAAGGTGTTCGAGCCCGACGCGCTCGACGGTGCTCCCGGCACGCTGCAGTCGAAGGACTTCCGCTCCCGCGACCTGCCGACGCAGCACCTGCTGACGATCCAGGTCGCACCGGACGACTGCACCGGCTGTGGCGTGTGCGTCGAGCAGTGCCCGGCCCACGACAAGCAGGAGGTCGGCCGCAAGTCGATCATGATGGCCCCCGCCGACGAGCACCGTGACCGTGAACGCGCCAACTTCGACTTCTTCGAGCGCATCCCGCCGCTGGACCGCTCGCTGCTGGCCAGCGACACGATCAAGGGATCACAGGTCCGCGAGTCGCTGTTCTCGTTCTCGAGCGCATGCGCGGGCTGTGGCGAGACCCCGTACCTCAAGCTGCTCACCCAGCTGTTCGGCGACCGGATCGTGGTCGCCAACGCGACCGGGTGCTCCTCGATCTACGGCGGTAACCTGCCAACGACCCCGTGGGGCGTCGACGCGGACGGCCGCGGACCCGCCTGGGCCAACAGCCTGTTCGAGGACAACGCCGAGTTCGGCCTCGGGATCCGGGTGGGCCTCGAACAGCGCGCCGAGGCCGCCCGCGGCCTCGCGGGCGCCCTGCGCGGAGAGCTCGGCGCCGACCTGGTCGACGAGGTCCTGCACGCGGCGCAGGACGACGAGCAGCAGATCGCCGCGCAGCGTGCGCGTGTCGCCGCGCTCCGGTCACGGCTGGCCGCGCTCGACGGTGATCCCCGGGTGCGCATGCTCGACGGGCTCGCCGACGACCTCGTGCGCACGGACGTGTGGATCGTCGGCGGCGACGGGTGGGCGTACGACATCGGGTACGGCGGCCTGGACCACGTGCTGGCCAGCGGGCTGGACGTCAACGTGCTCGTGCTCGACACCGAGGTCTACTCCAACACCGGCGGGCAGGCGTCCAAGGCGACGTCGCGTGGCGCGGTTGCCAAGTTCGCCTCGGCAGGCAAGGAGACGCCCAAGAAGGACCTCGGCGCGCTGGCGATGCAGTACGGGACGGCGTACGTCGCCCAGATCGCGCTCGGCGCCAACGAGGTACAGACCGTCCGCGCGCTGCACGAAGCCGCGGCGTGGGACGGTCCCTCGCTGGTGCTGGCCTACTCGACGTGCATCGCGCACGGCTTCGACATGCGCCACTCGATGACCCACCAGCGCGACGCCGTCAAGAGCGGCTACTGGCCGTTGTTCCGGTTCCGCCCGGGCGAGGACGAGCACACCACGCCGTTCCGCCTGGACTCCCGAAAGCCGGCGCTGCCCCTGCGCGACTTCGCACGGCGCGAGGGCCGCTTCGCCATGCTGGAGCGGACCGCGCCCGACCGTGCACGCCGGCTGCAGGCGCTCGCGCAGGCGGACGTCGACGAGCGCTGGCACTACTACGAGCAGCTCGCCGGGGTGGAGCGGTCGATCGCCCACGAGCCCGGGGAGGTCGTCGACCCCGCAGGGGTTGGTGCCGAGGAGGTGCTCTGATGACGCAGTCGATCGATCGCGAGACCGCCGTCGACCTGTCGACGATCTACATGGGGCTGGCACTGCGCACGCCCCTGGTCGCCTCGCCCGGCCCGCTGACCGGCCGCCTGGAGTCACTGCAGGCACTGGAGGACAACGGCATCTCGGCCGTGGTGCTGCCGTCGCTGTTCGAGGAGCAGGTCGCCCACGACGAGCTGCAGGCCCACGGGCTGTTCGAGCTCGGTGCCGACGCGAACCCGGAGGCAACCAGCTACTTCCCCGACCTGCAGGGGTACGCCAGCGTAGGCGAGCGCTACCTGCGCCATGTCCGCGACGCCAAGGACATGCTGTCGGTGCCGGTCATCGGCAGCCTCAACGGCGTGACGCCCGGCGGGTGGGTGAGCTACGCCACGAAGATCGCCGACGCGGGCGCGGACGCCCTCGAGCTCAACCTCTACGAGGTCGTGGCCGACGCCACCGCCACCGCCGACCAGATCGAGTCTGCGCAGCTGACCCTCGTGGAGCAGGTGCGCGATTCGATCTCGATCCCGCTGGCCGTGAAGGTCGGCCCCTACTACACGGCGTTCGCCGGGATGGCGCGACGGCTCGTGGACGCGGGCGCCGACGCGCTGGTGCTGTTCAACCGCTTCTACCAGCCCGACATCGACCCTCGGACGCTGCAGGTCCGGCCATGGCTCGAGCTGTCGCGACGCGCCGAGATCCGCCTGCCGCTGCGGTGGACGGCCATCCTGTCCGGCCAGGTCGACGCGTCACTGGCGCTGACCGGCGGTGTGCACATGGCCGACGACGTCGCCCGGGGCCTGCTCGCGGGCGCCGACGTGACGATGATGACGTCGGCCCTGATCGACCAGGGTCCGCTGCACATCGGCATGGTCGAGGCCGATCTGGCGACCTGGATCCGCGCAATGGGCTACGCGTCCGTCGCCGAGCTCAAGGGCAGCGTCAGCATGCGTACCGTCGCCGATCCGTCGGCGTTCGAGCGCGCCAACTACATCGAGACCCTGGTCAACTACACCAACACCTTCCAGGAGGGCTGGGGCTTCAACCCGTTCTGACCCGGCGCCCGAAGGGCGCCTGTTGTTCCGTGAGTGATCGCGTGTTCGCGCGTCGGCGGGCCTGAGCCCGCCACGGGCCCGCCGACGCGCGTCGTGGTGATCAGTCGCGCCGGACGGGGATGCGCGTCCGCTCCGCGCGGTCAGGGTCGATCGGAAGCCGCACCGTCAGGATGCCGTCGGTGTACGACGCCTCGACGTCACTCGCGCTGGCGTCGGCCGGCAGGCGGATCGCGCGCGAGAACGCGCCGTAGCGCAGCTCGGACCGGTACCTGTCGGGCTTGCGTTCCTCGTGCTTCTCGCGGCGCTCTGCGCTGATGTGCAGGACCCCGGCGTCGACCGACACCGAGATGTCCTTGTCGGGATCCACGCCCGGCAGCTCGGCGCGGATCACCAGGTGGTCGTCCTCGACGTACTCCTCCACCGGGATCGCCACCGCATCGCGCTGATCCGCGAGGCGGCGCAACGGCTCCCAGCGCTCCAGCCAGTCGGGCAGGCCGAAGTAGCGGGGGAACGGGTAGGTCGACTCGGCCGTCGATGGTTCACGCATCTCGAGCTCCATGGGTGCACCTCCTCGCCCCGACCACGCGGGGCAGCGACCAACAGGATCATCATGTGCCCTGCCATGGTCCCGTTACGACGACGCGGATGAAGGGCCACATGGCCCGGCGCCGACGGCCCGGACGTCTTCGAATCTCACTCCACGGTGAACGTGGTGGCCATGCCCTCAACGAAGTGCGACTCGACCTCACCGCTGTCCAGGGTCTCGGTGATGTTGCAGAACAACACGTAGGTGCCGGCATCCATCGCGAAGGTGGCGGTCCGCTGCTCGCCGTTCGGAAACTCCTCGATCTCGCCGAGGAAGTCCTCCTCAGGGATCTCCGTCTCGTCCACCGCCCCATCGGCATCGGTGGGCAGGTCCGCCGCGTCGTCGGCGCGGACCACGACCATCTCGTGAGCCTCGCCTCCCTGGTTGTCGGCCGTGAACGTCAGCTCGCCTGCGTCGGCCGACGTCGGCGTCGGTTCGACGATCCACTCGCCGAGCACCACGGTGACGTCCGCTGCGGCTGCCTCCGACGGCTCCTCCGTTCCGGGCTCCGACGGCTCCTCGGCGGGCACGGAGGTCTCCGCGACCGGCTCCGACGGCGTGGCCGCGGCCTCCGACGCCTCCCCGCCGCCTGACTCATCGCCGCCGCCGCACCCTCCCAGCATCAATGGCAGCGCCAGCAGGCCGACGAGTGCCCAGCCGGCGGTGCCCGTCCTGTTGTGCATCGCCCGACCTCCTGTGCCAGAGCAGGAAACGCCCCTGCCCGTTGCGGGGACCGTACCGTAACGGGCAGGTCCCGGACCACGCCAGAGGCGATCGACCCGCGGATCACGGGTCGGATGTCCACCTGCAACGTCGCACTGGCCGCCGGCGACCGGGCCCTCCGGCCCTGTGCAGCGCGCTGCCCGCAGGTTCACTGGTCGGTGGGAGACGCATAGGAGCGGCGATGGCCACGATGTCGGAACCGATCACGCGCCCGCAGTCGTCAGCGACCGCACCGGCGATCCGCATCCACGACCTCACGAAGCACTACGGCGCGACGGTGGGCATCGAGGCGCTGGACCTCAACGTGCCGACCGGTGCCGTGTTCGGCTTCCTGGGACCCAACGGCGCGGGCAAGACGACCACGATCCGCCTCCTGCTCGGGCTGCTCCGACCGACCCGCGGCAGTGCGCAGATCGGCGGCCACGACGTGTGGACCGACCGTCGGGCGGTGCATCGGATGGTCGGCTACCTCCCTGGTGACTACGTCGCCTACGACGACATCACCGGTCTCCAGTATCTGGAGTACCTCGGCGACCTGCGCGGTGGTGGCCAGTGGTCCCGGGTGGACGAGCTCGCCGAACGGCTCGAGCTCGACCTGCACCGGCGGATCGGCGACCTGTCCAGCGGCAACCGCCAGAAGGTCGGACTGGTCCAGGCGTTCATGCACGACCCGCAGGTCCTGGTGCTCGACGAGCCGACCAGCGGCCTGGACCCGCTGGTGCAACGGACGTTCCTCGCCATGACGCGTGAGGCACGCGATGCCGGCCGGACCGTGTTCCTGTCGTCGCACGTCCTGTCGGAGGTCGAGCAGATCGCCGACATGGTCGGCATCGTGCGGGACGGCACGCTGGCTGTCGTCGAGCGTGTTGCTGCGCTCAAGGCGCGGGCCGTGCGCCGTCTCGACCTGACCTTCGTCGGCACGCCGCCCATCCGTGCGCTCCGCTCCCAGCTCGGCGTGCGCGAGGTCCGCGGTGATGGCCGGCGGGTCCACGTGCTGGCCGAGGGGTCGCTGGAGGGACTCATGCGCACGGCAGGCGCCGCGGGTCTGGAGAACGTGGTGACCCACGAAGCCGACCTCGCGCAGATCTTCCTCGACTACTACACCGCGGAGACGTCCTGATGCGACCGAGCACCGTGTACACCAAGTCCCTGTACGACCAGCGCCGGGGACTGCTCGGCTGGAGCATTGGCATCGCCGCGACCACGGCGCTGTTCATCCTGATCTACCCGATGATGCTGGGCATGGAGGACATCGAGGTGTTCCTCGAGCAGTACCCGAAGGCGTTCGGCGAGCTGTTCA
>DATHVN010000229.1 GCA_035461305.1 Euzebyales bacterium
GGTACCACAAGATCATCGCGATGGCCGACGCCGACGTCGACGGAGGCCACATCACGACTCTGCTGCTGACGTTCTTCTACCGGATGATGCCCAAGCTGGTGGACGGTGGGCACCTCTACCTCGCACAGCCACCGCTGTATCGACGTGCGTTCAATCGTGCCGCTCGACCGTGACGCGATCCTTGGCGTCGGTCGAGAAGACCGGTCACCTCGTCGTCGCGGACCCGGCTCACGAGTTCGGCAGTGTTGCGAGCGAGGTCGCCGCGTTCGTCGCGCAGGACGGGTTCTGGCACCTCGAGGCGCCGATCACCCGGGTGACGACGCCGCACACGCACATCCCGTTCAGCGCGTCGCTGGAGGGGCCGCTGTATCCCAGCGCCGACCGGATCGTGCAGGCCGTCCAGGGTTTGGAGCCGCCACGACGCGCCGCCGACGCTCCACGCGCCGTGTCATGAGCGAGGTCTCCCGTGACGAACGCAGCCCGCCACCGATGGTGACGGAGGTTCGGCTCCCGCAATGGGGCATGGGTATGCAAGAGGGGACCATCGTCACGTGGCTCAAGCGCGTGGGCGACGAGGTGGAGGCCGGCGAACCAATCGCGGAGATCGAGGCCGCCAAGACCACCGAGGAACTGACCGCCCCGGTCGACGGCGTCCTACAACGCGTGCTGGTCTCCGAGGGGAGGACGGTTCCCGTCCAGGAGCTCCTCGCGGTCATCGCCGCCCCCGACGATGTACCTGCAGAGGATGCCGATGCCGGTGACGGGACCGACGGCGCAGCGGGGGGCACCGAGCCGTCCCCGACCACCGAACGAGCCGCAGCAGCGACCACCCGCCGCCAGGTGACGCCGCGAGCACGCCGCCTAGCGACGGAGCTCCGGACCGATCTCGACGCCGTCGAGGGCACCGGTCCGGGTGGGCGGATCATCGAGGACGACGTCCGACGGGCCGCTTCCGCTGCGTCGGTCGCAGACGACGCGGGGACGATCCCTTTGACGGGCATGCGCGGCACGATCGCCCGACGCATGCACGACAGCCTCGCGACGATGGCTCAGCTCACGCTGACCACGACCGCCGACGTGACCGAGCTCGCGCGCCGGCGGGAGCGCGTGGCGGCCGAACCGCGGCCCACCTACACCGATCTCTTGATCTTCGCGGTCGCGCAGGCGCTGCGGGAGCACCCACGAGTCAACGCCACAGTCGACGGCGACCGCATCCGCTTGATCCCCGACATCCACATCGGCATCGCCACCGCGGTCGACGGCGGCCTGATGGTGCCGGTTATCCGGGACGCCGACCGCAAGTCGCTGGCGACGATCGTTGGGGAGCGCAGACAGCTCGTGGCGCGCACCCGTGTCGGTGACGTTGGCGCCGACGAGATCTCCGGCAGCACCTTCACGGTGACGAACGTCGGTGGCTACGGCGTCGACAGCTTCACGCCGATCATCAACCCGCCAGAGGTTGCGATTCTCGGGATCGGAAGAATCGTGGACCAGCCCGGCTCGCGATGGTGACGCCTTGGTATGGCGCAAGGCGTTGACCCTGAGTCTCACGATCGATCACAGGGTCATTGACGGCGCGCCCGGCGCCGCCTTCCTGCGAACGACCGTGCACCACCTCGAACATCCAGCGGAGTGGCTGCATGACGGATAGCGCAAGTCGACGGCGCGCGTGTACCACTCCTCGGCAATCATCTCCCTGATGCGCGCGGGCGAGGG
>DATHVN010000230.1 GCA_035461305.1 Euzebyales bacterium
ACGTCCCCCAACGCTGACACGTCACAACGTCCCAGAGAGCGTCCGAACGGCGTGCGCCGGGGCCACCGCACCGTCATCCACACGACGACGGGTGTGGACCTCGCGGCCGGACGACGTCTGACGCACGCTGCGGCGATGAGCTGGATCCACCTGTACGACCATGCGCGTCGCCACCGCGGCGTCGTCGATGTGCGCTGGGGTCCGCGGGTCGGGCTGACGCCCGAGACGGTACTCGCCAGGGCCCGCCGCGAACGCTGGCGCAACCCCTACGAGCACGTCTTCCTGCTCCCCGGCGCCACATGGGACCACGGCACCGATCTCGTCGCGGCGCAGACCGCCTGCCGGGCGGACGCCGCGGCGCGCGGTCCGTCCGCGGCGTGGCTCTACGGGCTGGCGCGCCGACCACCAGCCCGTCCACACCTGCTGCTCCCGCACCATCAGCGGGTGAGGATCGACGTCGGTTTCGTCCGCCGGTCACGGCACATGGGACCCGGCGACGTGCACGACATCGATGGCATCGTCGTGCTGACACCGGCGTTCTGGCTCATCTCGCAGGCGCACGACAGCACCGACGATCGCCTGCTGGCGTTCGCCATCGACGCCCGGCAGCGCCGACTGCTCGTGCACGACGACGTGATCGCGCGCCTCGACACCATGCCTGGGGTGCCGGGCCGGGCGCGACTGCTGCGCGTCCTACGCCGGCTCGCCTCCGACGGCAGCGACTCGATCTTCGAGGCCCGGGTTCGCGAGAGGCTCCAGACTGCCGGCCTGTTCCCCGGCGCCGCGCCGCTGGCGGTCCCGACGATCGACGGCCGGACGGTCCACCTCGACATCGCGTTCCCAGCCGCGCGGGTCGCCATCGAGTGCGTCGGCTTCGTGGCGCACAGCACGCGCCACCAGCTCGATCGCGATGCTCGCCGCGAGAACGCCATCGCCCGCACCGGCGGCTGGCTCGTGCTCAAGCTGACCTGGGACCGGTTCCTGCACGACTGGGAAGGCTTCCTCGCCGAGCTGCGCCACGCCTTTGCGCGGCCTCACTGACCGATGCGGCCCGCGTGACCCCGGGCGTGGGAAGCCCGAGTGCTGGGGACGTCCGGCCGACCCGGCGTTGGGGCGCGTCCCCAGAAACGGTCTCGGACGGTCATGGGGCGATGTCGACGTAGACGTTCTTGAGCTCCGTGTAGGCTCGCAGCGACTCGACGCCGAGCTCACGGCCGTAGCCCGACTGCTTCCAGCCGCCGAAGGGCGCACCCGTGTGCACGCTGGCGTTGCTGTTGACTGACACCACACCGGCCTCGATGTCGCGCGCCACGCGGTGGGCGCGGCCAAGGTCGTTCGTCCACACCGACGCCGACAGCCCGTACGGGGTGTCGTTGGCCATCGCGACGGCCTCGGCCTCGTCGCGGAAGGTGAGCACGGCGACGACAGGGCCGAAGATCTCCTCGCGCACCGCGGTCATCTCGACCGTGGCACGGTCGATGACCGCGGGTCGCACGAACCAGCCGGGCCGGTCGAGCACCTCTCCCCCGCACGCGACCATCGCACCCTCGTCACGCGCCGAGGCCAGATAGTCCAGCGCGGTCTGGCGCTGGTCGTCGGTGATCAGCGGC
>DATHVN010000231.1 GCA_035461305.1 Euzebyales bacterium
TCCGGGGCGTCGACGTCGATCGTCGTCGATGGAGGGTCAGCCGTGCTTCGGCGGCCACGTCGTCCAGCACGTCCGCGACCACCACGGGCGCCACCTGGAGCGGCGCCGTGCCGACTCGAGCCGTGAGAGATCTCACGCAGCGGCGACGTCATCCCGCGGGCGAGCACCTGGACCATCGCCAGCGATATCGCGACCGCCGCGACCGGGCGCACCCACACCGGCACGCCGAGCCGAGGCCCACGGTGCTGGTGACCGCAGCGACCCCGACCGCCGCCACGATCGCGATGCCGAGCTTGAGCTTGATCGACCCGACGCGGTCCAGAGGACGCATCAGGTACCCCGCCTGGCGCCGTCGGCGTCGATCGCGTAACCGACACCGTGGATGGTGCGTATGCAGTCGTGACCGAGCTTGCGTCGGATCGACCGGACATGGGAGTCGACGGTGCGCTCCGCCGCCTCGTCGGACCAGCCCCACACCCCCGTCAGCAGCTGGGTCCACACGACCACCGGCCGCCCGCGAACCGGCACAGCAGGTCGAACTCGGTCGCGGTCAGCTGTGCCTCGCTGTGCGCCCGCCACACCCGCCGTGCGGCTCGGTCGATCCGGATCTCAGCCGCCCGGAGGATCTGTCCGGTGCGCGCGCCGGCGGTGCGTCTGAGGATGGCCCGGATCCTTGCCACAGCTCGCGCGGGCTGAAGGGCTTGGTCATGTAGTCGTCCGCACCCACGCCGAGCTCCACGAGCATGTCGGTCTCGTCGTCGTGCGCCGTCAACATCAGCACCGGCACGTGCAGGTCCTGTTGGATGCGGCGGCAGACCTCGAGCCCATCCGGCAGCATCAGGTCGAGCACGACGAGGTCGTGCCGGTCCGCCGCACGCCGTCGCACGCCTTCGTGGCCGTCGAGTGCGACGCCCACGTCGAACCCCTCGCTGCGCAGGTGGTCGGCGATCGCCGTGGCGATGGCCCGCTCGTCTTCGATCACCATCACGCGGTTCGTCCCGCTGCGGTCCGTCAGGTCGTCGGTGGCTGGTCGTCGGTGGCAGACATGCGCACAACGCTAGAGCGGGCGGGTGCAGATCCACGGGGCGCGATGTGGAGGTTGTGTGCAGGCGGTGGTTCGAGTCCGCGCACGCCACGACGCTTCGCCCGGCGTACTAGCCTGCGCGCGGTGACCAGCGTCCTGTACTCCGCCCGGGTCGTGTGCCCGATGACTGGCCCGCCGTTCGACCACGGTGGCGTCCTGGTGTCCGGCGACGCGGTCGTCGCGGTGGGCGAGGCGACGGTCCTGCGCCGCGAGGCTGACCGCGAGCAGCGCGTCGAGGGCGTGCTGCTGCCGGGGTTGGTCAACGCTCACACCCACCTGGAGCTCGCTGACGCGGTCGACCTGGCGCAGCCGGGCCCGCGCCACCACTGGCAGCGCGCGGTCGACGGGATGACGGCGACGTGGAGTCCGACGCGTTGGCAGCACTCGGCGCGGCGTGGGGTCCTGCACGTCATGCGGTGGGGGACCACATGCGTGGGCGACGTCGTCCACCGCGGGCCGGGCGTGCCGGCTGCGTCGCGCGCGGGGCTGGTGGGTGACTCGTGGGTGCAGATCGCCGACGTCGACGTCCGCGAGCAGGACGCGGTGGTGGCGGCGCTGCGCCACACGCTGGGTTTGCCCGCCCCCGCGCGTCGGCTGGGGATCGCTGTCGCCGACACCACGCGCGTCGGCACAGGGACGCTGCAGGCGCTGGCCGAGCTGGCGCAGTCCCTGGACGCGCCCGTGCACGCCCACGCCGCCGTGGACCAGGCCGAGGTACGCGCGATCTGGCACGGCGACGGGCCGCTGGCCGACGATGCCGCCGCGGCGGGTGCGCAGTACGAGTGGCTGGGCGGGGGCGTCGGCTTCGGGCCGATCCGCTACCTGGCGGAGTGCGGTGTCGTGCGGCCGGGCAACTCGGTCGCCCACGGCGTCTGGGTCGACGACGCCGAGGCTCGGGTGCTCGGCTCGGAGCGGACATCGGTGGTCATGTGCCCGCGCGCCGACGCGCGGCTGCAGGCGGGTGCGCCTCCGCTCCAGCGGTACGCGCGGGCCGGGGTGCGCCTGGCACTGGGGACCGAGAGCCTTGCCGCGGTCGGTGACCAGGACCTGCTGGCCGAGGCGGCGGCGTGGATCGCGGTGGCTCGTGAGCAGGAGATCGCGCTGTGGCCGGGGGCCGGCGGGCCCGTCGAGCTCGAGGAGCAGGCCGTGCGGCTGCTGACGTGCGACGGCGCGACCGCGATGGGCTGGGACGCACACAGCGGTGTGCTCGCGCCCGGCCGACGGGCCGACCTGGTCGGGGTCGACGTCGCGACCACCGCGGCGACGGCGTACCGCGACCTGATGACGGCCGGCGTCGGCCGGCAGGTCCTGACCGTGCTGGCGGGGGTGCGTCGATCGCGCCGCGCCGACGGGGACAGCCCGTGGCCTGACCAGGACGACCTCGACGACGCGGGTGGTGTCGATGCCTGATCACGAGGCGCTGCCCGACCACCGGCCGGTCACGGACAAGGACGCCGCGCTGGTGCAGCGGATGTTCGACCGCGTGGCGCCGCGCTACGACCTGGCGAACGCGGTCCTCTCGGCGGGGTTCGACCGGCACTGGCGCGACGTGACCGTCGCCGCGATCGACCCCCGCCCCGGCATGGTCGTCCTCGACGTCGCCGGCGGCACGGGGGCGCTGGCGGCCCCCCTGGCCGCGCGTGGCGCGCACGTCGTCGTGGCCGACCTCAGCCCCGAGATGGTCCGCGTGGGCAGGGGCCGGGTGGCCGGCGTCGGGTGGACCGTCGCGGATGCCCTGCGGCTGCCGTTCGCCGACGCGAGCGTCGACGCGGCGACGATCGCCTTCGGCCTGCGCAACCTCAACGACACGCGTGCCGGCCTCGCCGAGTTGCGCCGCATCGTGCGTCCCGGCGGCCAGCTGGCGGTGCTCGAGTTCAGCCGTCCCACCAACCGTGCGTTCGCGCACGTCTACCACCGCTATCTGCTGGGCGTTCTGCCGCGTCTGGCGCAGGTGCTGACCAGCGATCCCGGTGCCTACGGATATCTGGCCCGCAGCATCATGGCGTGGCCCGACCAGCGCGCGCTCGCCGCGGCGATCACCGACGCCGGGTGGGGTGCGGTGCGCTGGAAGAACCTGACCGGCGGCGTCGTCGCACTGCACCATGCCGTGCGACCGGCCTGAGGAGGGCGGAGCGCGCCGAGCCGCCGGCCGCGCTCCGGGACGCGCCGGCGTGGGTGCCCGCCTGGGCCGTGCCTCCCGCGCCAGCGGCCGGATCGTGTCGTGACCTGGACGGGACGGCGGTGCGCGCCGGCGGCGGTGGGCGGCCGTCGTGGCGCTGACAGTGCTGGAGCACCCGCTGGGTTCGACCTGCTGCGCAGCGGCGGGACGTTGCCCCGGCTCGATGCTGGTCGGGCGCAACCCAGCGGTGCTGTTGATCGGCGTGGGTGCACGCTGCGGTGGCTGCGCTCGGGAGGTGATCCGCGGCACGGCGGGGCCGCCGGCCGCGCCGGGTCGACGGACACCCGTGCGGTATCGTCGCGCTGATGGACGCCGACGTGCTCGAACGCCGGCGCGCGGAGTCCCGCGCGATGTGGGCCGACGGGCACCATCCGACGATCGCTGCCCACCTGAGGCCTGCAGCCGAACGACTGGTCGAGGCCGTCGCCGTCGGGTCCGGGAGACCGGGTGCTCGACGTCGGGACGGGGTCGGGCCTGGTCGCCCTGCACGCAGCACGACGCGGCGCGATCGTCACCGGTGTCGATCAGATCGACGCCTGGTTCGGGGTCGCACGCGACGCGGCGCGCCGAGCCGGGGTCGACCTCGACCTGGTCGTGGGCGACGCAGAGGACCTGCCGACCGCGGACGGTGTGGAGAACGAGCCGAGCAGCGCCGAATGGGGCGATCCTGCGTACCTGCGCGGCCGCTTCGCCGAGCACGGCGTCGACATGACGATCCAGCGTCACGTCATCGCCTGGCGCTTCCCGTCGGTGCGGGGCGCAGGAGGACTTCATCCTGACGGCATCGGGATCGTACCGCCGGACCCGCGAGGTGCTCGTGGCGCAGGGTGAGTGGGAGCAGGCCTGGGCGGAGGTTCGCGAGGTCACCTGCCGAACGAACCAGGCGACCGACGGCACGTATGCACTCGACCAGGAGTACCTGGTCGCGGTTGGCCACCGCACCTGACACCACCCTGCGTTGCCGGCACCGGCGGCAAGGTGGTTGTCGACGGGCCACGTTTCGGTTGCGTTCGGACTCCGACCTCGCGGTGATGCGACGAACGCAGGGCGGGGGAGCTTTGTGAAGCGCTTCACATAGGGCATGTCGGTTGCTACGCTGGAGCGTGGTCGTCGGTCCGTCGAGGGAGGTGCAGGGCATGTCCGACCGGGATGTCGTTCGCCCCCGCCCGGCGCGCTCCTCGCGTCCCGATCCGACCGGCCCGCCGGAGCGCAGCGAGGCCGACGTCGTCGTGGTCGGCGCCGGACCAGGGGGATCGGCGGCCGCGACGTTCCTGGCCCACGCCGGCCATGACGTGGTGCTGCTCGAGAAGTCGGCGTTTCCCCGCGACAAGGTCTGCGGGGACGCGCTGACGCCGCGGGCCGTCAAGGCACTCGAGCTGCTCGGTCTGCACGAGGAGGCCAAGGGCGTACCGACCGGCTGGGCCCGCCAGGAGGGCCTGCGGATGTACGGCGGAGACGTGGTCCTCGACCTGCCGTGGCCGGAGCTCGACGACTTCCCGTCCCACTCGGTGACCGCGACGCGCGCAGTGTTCGACCACACGCTGGCCCAGCACGCGGCCGCCAACGGTGCCCGGCTGTGGGAGCAGACCGAGGCCCTGGCACCGGTGTGGTCCGATCGCGAGCCAGACAGGGTCGCAGGGGTCAACTACCAGCGTGCCGACGGCTCCCACGGGGAGGTGCGCGCGCCGATCGTGGTCGCGGCCGACGGCAACTCGTCACGCATCGCCGTGGCCGCCGGCCTCCACCGCGACCATGCCCGGCCCATGAGCGTGGCGATCCGCGGCTACTACCGCAGCCCGCGCGCGGCGATGGACGTGATGGAGGGCTACCTGGAGATGCGGGTGCCCGGCACTGACGGGCGGCCAGGCGAGCTGTTGCCCGGCTACGGCTGGATCTTTCCGCTGGACGGTGGCCTGGTCAATGTGGGCTGGGGCCTGCTCGACTCGTCTTCGCACTTCCGCTCGACCAACTACCGCGAGGTGCTCACCTCCTGGGTCGCGGGGCTGCCCGAGGCATGGGAGCTGCGACCCGACACGATGGAGGGCACCCCGCGCAGCGCCGGGCTGCCGATGGCCCACAACCGGCGACCGATGGTCCACGGGTCGTTGGTGCTGATCGGCGACGCGGCCGGCATGGTGAACCCGTTCAACGGCGAGGGCATCAGCTACGCGATCGAGGCGGCGGCGTTCGCGGCCGACGCCATCGACCGGGCATTGGCGACGGACGCGCTGTCAGCGCTGCACGCCTACCCCGAAGCCGTGGCTGCCGCCTGGGGCGGCTACTACACCCTCGGACGGGCCTTTGTGGGGCTGATGGGCCATCCCACGGTGATGCGCCTGTGCACCGTGCACGGCATGCCGAGGCTGGGGCTCATGCAGTTCGTGTTCCGCACGATGGCGCACCTGATCAACCACCGCAGCCGGGACGCCACCGATGCCATGCTGAACCTGCTGTCGCGCGCCGTCCCGGCCGCATGATCACGCGAGGGGGACGTTGCATGGGCGCGCAGCAGCGCCCGATAGGCTGGGCGCCGACATGACTCCAGGTAGCGCTCGCGGCAGGTCACCCGCCGACCCGCCACGTCGGGACCGACGTCGGTCAACGGACCGCACCCTGGCGGACCACCGCAGTCGGCCGTCAGCGCAGACGGCACGACGGGACCGCGATCACGCACCGGACCGCTATGACCCCCGGAGGATCAGGCACCATGCTGGCTGACTACCTGCCACTCGTGCTGCTGGTGACGGTGGCCGTCCTGTTCGTCGGCCTGTCGCTGCTGGTGTCCGCCAGGCTCGGTCCCAGCAGGCCGAACCCCACCAAGCGCGCCGCCTACGAGTCCGGCATCATCCCCGAGCAGAGCCTGGTCGGCATGCGCTTCTCCGTGCAGTTCTACCTCGTCGCCATGCTGTTCATCATCTTCGACGTCGAGGCGGTGTTCTTGCACCCCTGGGCCGTCGTCGTGCGCGACCTCGGCTGGTACGGCCTGGGCGTCATGGGCGTGTTCGTCGCACTGCTGTTCGAGAGCTACTTCTACATCCTGAGCAGGGGAGGCCTGGAATGGGAATAGAGGCGCGACTGCCAGATGGCATCCTGCTGACGACCGTCGAGAAGGTCGTCAACTGGGGGCGCGCCGGCTCGCTGTTCCCTGCCACGTTCGGGCTGGCGTGCTGCGCGATCGAGATGATGTCGACGGGGGCGGCGCACTACGACCTCGCGCGCTTCGGCATGGAGGTCTGGCGCGGATCGCCCCGGCAGGCCGACCTCATGATCATCGCCGGGCGCGTGAGCCAGAAGATGGCACCGGTGATCCGCAACCTCTACGACCAGATGCCCGAGCCCAAGTGGGTCATCTCGATGGGCGTGTGCGCGTCGTCGGGCGGCATGTTCAACAACTACGCGATCGTGCAGGGCGTCGACCACATCATCCCCGTCGACATGTACGTTCCCGGCTGCCCGCCCCGGCCGGAGATGCTGCTGGACGGCATCGTCAAGCTGCACGCCAAGATCAAGCAGGAGCAGTTCCGGGAGCGCAAGCGCAAGGGCGAGACCGACGAGCAGTTCGCGCGCCGAACCGGGTGGCCGACCCCCGACGAGGCCGAGCTGGAGGGCTGGGCGGCGCACCAGCCGACCCGCAAGAGCGGCGAGAGCACCGTCGCGGCGGGCACGGGTGCCGACCGCACGTCGGGCAAGCGCTCCGGTGGGGAGAAGATCTGATGGCCGGATCCGGATCCGGCAACCCGAACATGGCCTCCGGGGAGGCCACGAAGCTCCGGGTCTCGCGCCTGCCGGAGTCGCAGCTGTCCGAGCAGCTTCGCGCCGTCCGCGACAACCTGGTCGGCGCGTTCGACGGCCTCGAGGTCCTCGGCTTCCGCGGCGAGCTGACGGTGATCTGCCCGCCGGAGCTCGTGATCGACGTCCTGCGCCACTGCCGTGATGACGCCGAACTGTCGTGCGAGCTGCTGGTCGATCTGTCGGGCGTGCACTGGCCCGCGGGACAGCGCGAGGAGGTCGCCGAGGAGACGACCGGTTGGCCTCGGTACGAGTTCGGCGACGAGGCCGGTCGCGTCGAGCTGGACTACATCGTGCGGTCGCTGCGGCACAACCACGTGTTCAGGATCCGCACCTCGCTGCCCGATGACGAGCCGCGGATGTTCAGCGCGACGGGTGTCTACCGCTCCGCCGAGATCATGGAGCGCGAGGTCTTCGATTTCTTCGGCGTCGACTTCGAGGGGCATCCCGACCTGCGGCGCATCCTCATGCCCGAGGAGTGGGAGGGGTATCCGCACCGCAAGGACTACCCGCTGGGTGGCGTCGAGGTGCAGTACGAGGGCGCGACCGTCCCGCCACCGGACCAGCGCAGCTACTAGAGGAGCCGCTGATGTCCGACCAGCAGCAGGTCGCTCCCGACCGACCCGCTCGGGACGACGACGCCGACCTGACCCCCGAGCAGTCGCGGGAGGAGCGGGCCGTCGCCGCCGCGTCGGGCAGGATGGTCGCGCCGCACACGTACACGGTCGCGTCGGGGGAGTGGGAGGACCTTCCCGACGCGGTCGAGGATGACCTCATGGTCATCAACATGGGCCCGCAGCATCCGTCGACCCACGGCGTGCTGCGCATGGTGCTCACCCTCGACGGTGAGACCGTGGTCGACAACAAGCCGGTGATCGGCTACCTGCACACGGGCATCGAGAAGAACCTCGAGTACCGGCCGTGGGTGCAGGGCGTCACGTTCGTGACCCGCATGGACTACCTGTCGCCGTTGTTCAACGAGCTGGGCTACTGCCTGGCGGTCGAGAAGCTGCTGGGCATCACCGACGAGGTGCCCGAGCGCGCGTCGGCGATCCGCGTGATCATGACCGAGCTGAACCGCGTGGCGAGTCATCTGGTCTGGCTGGCGACGGGCGGGCTCGAGCTCGGGTCGACGAGCGCCATGATCTACGGCTTCCGCGAGCGCGAGACCGTGCTCGACATCCTCGAGTACGTGACCGGTCTCCGCATGAACCACGCGTACATCCGGCCGGGTGGCGTCGTGCAGGACGTGCCGCCCGAGTTCGGTGAGCGGGTCAACACGCTCGTATCGGAGCTGTACGACCGCATCGACGAGTTCGAGGACCTGCTGACCGGCAACCCGATCTGGATCGAGCGCAACAAGGGCGTGGCGGTGCTGACGGCCGAGCAGTGCCTCGACCTGGGCGTGACAGGCCCGGTGCTGCGCGCGACCGGCCTCGCTCACGACCTGCGCAAGGCGGCGCCGTACAGCGGCATCGAGCAGTACGACTTCGACGTGGTCGTGGCCGACA
>DATHVN010000232.1 GCA_035461305.1 Euzebyales bacterium
GTCGACGCCCGACCGCATGATCCGTCACGACATGGCGACCCTCCCGCACCCGGCGTCGTCGTCGTGGATGCTCGACCTGGCGGGCGGCCGGGCGTCAGCCCGCAAGGAGCTGGCGTCGTCCCTGCGGGACTACCACGACCAGGTGCTCGAGCAGCTGTGGCCGGCGATCGAACCGATCCTCGAAACGGACCTGCGGTTCCGCGCATGGCAACTGGCGACGAAGGGCGTCGCGGCGACAGTCGACAGCCTCCACCCTGGCATTCGGTGGCGCGGTGGCGTTGTCGAGGTCGCGGGTGCTGGGCATCAGCCTGGCCTCCGCCTCCACCCACGCCGCCGTCCTCCGCGATGCCGGCCTTGCGACCAGCCGACGACAGGGCCAGTCGGTTCGCCACGCTCTCACCAGCCTCGGCGCCCTCTGGACGTCGGACGACCGCCCGGACACGACGAAGGCCGTGTGACCTGACGTCGGCCGTTCATGATGATCCCCAGTCATGGCGGCGACGTGCGCGAGGTCGTGGTCAGGTCGTCCGGGCCGCGCCGCGCCGTGAGAGCCACCGGGCTGCGCCGGTCGACCACAGCGCCCAGACCACGAGCACCGGTTGGAAGAACAGCCGGACCAGACGCTTGGTGTCCGTGTCGAGGCCGAAGGCGTCGGTGCCCTCGGTGTACTGCGCGATGTTGCCGGGAAAGATCACGACGAAGAACCCGGCGACCACCAGACCGACCGCTGCCCGCTGGCGGCGCACCAGGATCAGCGCCAACCCGAGGGCGATCTCGACGACGCCTGATGCGAGCACCACCAGGTCGTCGTCGATCGGCATCCAGCCGGGCACCTGGGCCCGGAACTCCTCGCGCTGGTTCGTCAGGTGGCCGGTGCCTGCAACGACCAGCGTGCCGCCCAGCGTCCATCGCGCGACGGTCCGGATCGTGTCGGTCTCGCTGCTCATGCGGCCCCACCTTCCAGATCGGTTGCCTCCTCAGGGTGGAACCTAGTCGCTGTACTCGTCGTGCCAGTTCCACCACTCGTACGGCGGCGTCTGGGGGTAGCCCTCCGGCGAGTCCTCCCATTCCTCCTGGCGCCCGAGCGCAGTCATGTCGAGGTAGCTCCAGGTGCCCCCCATCACCTCGTCACCGCGGCTGTTGATGAAGTAGGTGCGGAACACGCTGTCACCCTCGCGGATGAACGCGTTCGTGCCGTGCCACTCGTCCACGCCGAAGTCGGCGTCGAAGCCGTCCGTCAAGGTGTACCAGGGCATCTCCCAACCCATCCGCGCCTTCACGCGCTCGATGTCCGTCTGCGGCGCCCGCGAGACGAACACGAGCGTGGTGTCGCGGGCGTTCAGATGGGCGACGTGGGCCACCTGATCGGCCACCAACGAGCAGCCGATGCAGGCGTGCTCCGGCCAGCCGGACACGCCGGGCTCGAAGAAGGCGCGGTAGACGATCAGCTGACGGCGGCCGTGACGCGTACGGGGGCTCCTCGTCAACCAGACCGTCCTGCGGTTCGATCGATACTGCCTACGTCTGGTCCATCATGGGGCTGCATTCGGTGGCACCTCCCGACCGCACACCGACTCCGTCCGCACCGACCGCCTGGGTCGCGGACGCCAGCGTAGCGGCGAAGCGACCATCGGGGATAACCGGCGGGGAGCTGTGGCGACCTCGGTTCTTCTGGGTGTTCAAGTCCGCACGGCGCCGGCAAGCGGAGCCTGCTGGGCGGCCTCGGCGGCGGGCTGGGCTTCATCGGCCTGCACACGGCTCGCGCCATGCTGGACCTCGGCGAGGACCTG
>DATHVN010000233.1 GCA_035461305.1 Euzebyales bacterium
CGTGGGTCGGCGTGGCGCGTCAACCCGCGCGACCGTCCTCCCCGAGATCGAGCGTCAGCTCCTCGCCGAGGTAGCGGGACACGACCTGCTCAAGCTCGGCGATCCGGCGCTCGTCGCGGGCGCGCCGTCGGCGCAGGCGCTTGAGCTCGACGACGGCGAGGCCCGGGACGTCGGGTCCCTCGCCCTCGAACGCGGGGCACAGGCTGCGGTAGTCGCACCAGCCGCACAGCGCTGACGGGCTGGCGGGGAACTGCTCGTCGGCGATGCGCCGGGCGACGTCGCGGATCCGCGCGACCGCGCCGTCGATGTCGATCTCGGAGCGGTCCACGCTAACGCGCAGCCCGGGCACCACGAAGTCGAGCGCGACCCACTCCGGTTCCCGTCCCCACAACTCGCGGGCGGCGAGCGCGTAGATCGCCAGCTGTAGGCTCGACGCGACCTCGCTGCGGCTCCGCGCGCGCCGGTTGGTCTTCCAGTCGACGATCCCGAGGCCGCCGGCCGGGGTGCGCGCCACGTGGTCGATCGATCCGCGGATGGCCACGCCGTCACCGAGGTCGAGCTCGAACCACTGCTCGCAGGCGACCGCCGGACGGTAGTCGGCGGCGTACAGCTCGTGGTGGCGGGTCAGCACGTCACGTGCGTGCCGGTACCACACGAGCTTGCGCTCGCGGTCCATGTCCGCGAAGCCCGCGTCCTCCCAGTGCTCGTACAGCGCGCGGTACAGGACCTCCACGGGAGGTGGCGATGGCAGCTTCTGGCTCCACCACGCCTCAAGCGCGGCGTGGATGGCCGAGCCCCACGACAAGTCCGGGCTCGGCGTGGACGGCAGCTTGTCGACGTAGCGGAACCGGAACCTCAGTGGGCAGCGCTCATAGGTGTCGACCCGGGAGAACGACAGCCTGATCGCAGGGTCACGCGGCGGTGGTGTGGGCATGCCGGGCAATGGCTCTGCGGCGTGCACGAGCCGGGGAGCCGACGGGCCGGCGTCGGCGACGGTGCCCGGGACGGTGCCTGCCATGGCGCAATGCTAGCCACTGGCGCGCCGATGACGGTGCAGGCACACGCGGGGGTGTGGACGGCGCGGACGTGCGCGTGGGCGATCGGCTAGGCTGCGCGCGGTACGTCCGGTGGGCGGGACAGCGACCGCGTCCAGCACATCTTCCGCGACCGGTGGGCGCGATCGCCACGACATCCGGAGCACCAGATGACGACGAGCAACGAGGCCGCGCACGGGACCAACCCTGCGCGGCAGGCCCGTGCCACGGCATCGGTCGTGCACGGCCTGCAGGGCCTGCTCATGGGGACCGCGGACGTCATCCCCGGTGTCAGCGGCGGCACCGTGGCGTTGATCCTGGGTATCTACGAACGGCTGATCGACAGCATCCACGAGATCGCATCCTGCGTGGCGTCGCTGCTGCGTGGTGACCGCGCCTCCGCGAGGGCGAGCTGGCGTCGCGCCGACCTCGGGCTGGTCATCCCGCTGGCGGTCGGCATCGTGGTCGCACTGGGCATCGGCAGCGTCGTGCTGCCGCCGCTGATCGAGCACTACCCGGTCGTCACGTCGGCGGTCTTCTTCGGGCTGATCGCGGGCGCGCTGCCGATCCCGTGGCGCCGCATCGACGTCCGGCGGGGCCTGCACCTCTGGCTCGCGGTGGCCGGCGGGGTGGCCGCGTTCGTGCTGGCCGGCCTGGCACCCGCGACGGTCGAGGATCCGGCGCTGCCAGTCGTGTTCGGAGCGGCGACCGTCGCGATCTGCGCGATGATCCTGCCCGGTGTGAGCGGCGCCTACCTGCTGCTCATCATGGGCATGTACGAGCCGACGCTCGAGGCAGTCCGCGACCTCGACGTCGCCTACGTCGCGGTGTTCATCCTCGGTGCAGCCACCGGTCTGGGGCTGTTCTCCAAGCTGCTCGCGTGGCTGCTCGACGTGCACCAGGACGCGACGATGGCGGTGCTGGTCGGGCTGATGGCCGGATCGCTGCGCCGCCTGTGGCCGTGGCAGGACGACGCCGGCGCGCTGCTCGGGCCGGGCGACGGCGGCGAGGTCGTGCTGGCACTCGTCTGCGTCGCCGTCGGGCTCGCCGCCGTCACGGCGCTGACCGTCATCGGCGACCGCAACGCGTCGACCGACGACACGGCGGTGTGAGGACACCAGTCACCGTTGTGCTGGTGACGTGCCCAGATGATGTGCCACGAAGTCGAGCGCCAGCGCCTGCTGACGGACGTTCTCGGCGACCGCCATCGACCCGTGGCCGGCCTCGAAGACGTCGTAGGCGTGCGGCACGCCGTGGCGTTCCAGCGCCGCGACGTAGTTGTCGACCTGACCTTGCGGGCAGCGCGTGTCGTTGGCGCCCGTGATGATCAGGACAGGCACGTGCACCCGGTGGACGTGGGTGATGGGCGAGCGCTCGCGGTACAGGTCACCACACTCCTGTGGCGTGCCGCCGAACAGCGCGGTGTCGAACTCCTGCAGCGACGGGGACTCGTCCTCGAACGCCGCCTCGTAGTCGGCGACGGGCACCAGCGCGACGGCGCCGACCACGCGTTGGGCATCGTGCCGATGCTCTGCAGTGTGAGGTAGCCGCCCCACGACGCGCCGGTCAAGACGACCCGGTGCTGGTCGGCCACACCCTCGCGCACCAGGTGGTCACGTCCCGCCCGGAGGTCCAGGAGCTCGGGGCGGCCCGGGTCGCCCTCCAGCGCGTCCTGCCACCGCTTGCCGCTCCCGGTGGATCCGCGGTAGTTCGGGCTGAGCACGGCGAACCCGTGATCGACCCAGGCCTGCACGAAGGGGTCGAAGCTGTCCGTCACCTGGGCATGAGGGCCGCCGTGGACGTCGACGACCAGCGGGTGGGGCGGCTGTCCGTCGGGCAGCGTCAGGAACGCATGGACGTCGTCGCCGTCGTCGTTGGCATAGTCCAACGACACCGCCACGGTCCCGTCGGGCGCCCGCAGCCCGGGCGGCGCCAACAGCACGCTGTCCCCCCGGTCGGTGCGCTCCCGCACCGCGGGCGCGTGGGCCGACGACTCGAACACGTACCACAGCGCACCGTCGGGACGGACCCGCGCGGCGGTGACCGTCCCACCGCCGACGTCGACGGGCGTCGCACGGCGGGTCGCCAGGTCGTAGCGCACCAGGGTGCGCTGCCCGCGGTGCTCGTGGGCCAGCAGCAGGGCCGAGCCGTCAGGCCACCAGTCCTCGACCTCGACCTCGCCGGGCAGATCGACCTCGCAGGACGTGCGCGTGTCGGCGCGGACGTCCCAGACCTCGGCGCTGCGACGGCCGGTGCGCTCGACGACCAGGGCGAGGCGGGCGTCTTCAGCCACGGGCGACCACCCGGCGGCGTCGATCGTGTTGCCGAGCCCGTCAAAGACGGCGCTGACGAGCACGCCGTCGGCATCGACGACCTGGACGGTCGGGTGGAGGAAGTCGCCGTGCTCGGTGTGGGACAGCGCGAGCAGGTCGGCGTCGGCGCTCAGGCCCGCGACCGACACGGGACGCGACCGCGAGATGATGGTCCGCGTCACGCCGTCCTCCACCACGGCGATCGAGAACCCGTCGGGGTCCGCGCGGCCGACCGCATGCCGCCTAGATCGCAGGGAGAGGCCCGCGGACCAGCCGGGGGCCAGCCCGGGCGCCAGATCCATGGACGTGCCACCGGCGAACGGCGTCACGACGAAGCGGCCGACCTCGTTGCCGGCGTCGTCGTCGAACCACGCGACCCCGTTGCCGTCGGGCATGAGGACGCCCCACGCGACCCCGGTGGGCTTGTCGGTCAGCGGGAGGTGCCGGTCGGTCCGCAGATCCCACGACCACAGCTGCCGCACACCCGACCGGTTGGTCGTGTAGGCCGTACGGTGCGGTGCATGCCGCGCCCAGGTCGGCAGGCTGCAGCGGACCGCGTGGAACCGCTGCTGCCACGGCGGCATGTCGTTGCGCGTAGTGGGTTCGGTCATCCTGTCGGTACGCGCGGTGCCGGCGTGGGCGTCACGCTATCACGACCAGCTCGGCCGAGCCGAGCACGTGCCCCGACGTCGCACGGCGGATCTCGTTCCGGCGGGCACCCGGCGGCAGGTCGAGCTCGGCGTCCAGCGCGAACAGGCGGAAGAAGTAGCGGTGGGGCATCGCCTCCTCGATGTCGTCGCTGGCCATCGGCCCTGTATAGCCCGCCTCGTCGAACTCGTTGAGCCCCTGCATCAGTTCGACCGGCTCGTCCACGACCGCGTCACGCGGCACGCCCTCGGGCAGTTTGTTCTCGTGGGCGGCGATGCCGTACACGATCCAGTGCGTGAAGACCCCGACCTCGGCGTCGGGATCGTCACAGACCAGCAGGAGCTCGACGGCTCCGTCCGGCACGCCGGTCCACTCCAGTGGTGGGGACACGTTGCCACCGTCGGCGGAGAAGCGGTCCGGCAGGTCCTCGTCTTGTTCGAACGCAGGACTGGTCAGGCGGAACTCCGCCATCGTGTCGCCAACCTCCTCGGCCGGTGTTGTCTCGGTGATCCTCGATGCACGTCCAGCAAACGTGCCCGCTAACCGCCGTAGATTATTGCAGCACGTCGATGATGCGGGTCAAGCCCTTCCGCAGTTCCTCGTCTGACAGGGCACAGGACAGCCGCACGTGGCCCGGCGCGCCGAAGGCCTCCCCCGGCACCAGCGCGACCCTGATCTCGTCGAGCAGCAGATTGCACAGCTCGAGCGACCTCGTGACCGTCCTGCCGTGGACGGGACGCTGCAGGCGCGCGCGGACGTCGGGGAACACGTAGAACGCGCCTCCCCGGCATGGGGCACACGACGTCGTCGACCCACTGAACGCCTCGTGAACGATGCGTCGACGCTGGTCGTAGGCGTCGCGCATGGCCTCGATCCGGCTCATCGGCTCCTCGACGGCGGCCAGCGCCACGCGCTGTGCAACGCTGGACACGTTCGACGTGACGTGGCTCTGCACCCGGTTGATCGCCGCGGCCACGGCCGGAGGCGCGATCGACCAGCCGACGCGCCACCGGTCATCGCGTAGGTCTTGGCGACGCCGTTGACGACCACACCGCGGCGTGATCTCGGGCGCCACCACCGGCATGCTGGCGAACTGCGCCCCCTCGTAGACCAGGTGCTCGTAGATCTCGTCGGTGACGAGCCAGACGCCGGCCGCCGCTGCCCACCGCCCGATCTCGCGGATCTCATCCGGGGTGCACACCGACCCCGTCGGGTTCGACGGCGACACGAAGACCAGCGCCTTCGTGGCAGGGTGCGCGCCGCCTCCAACTGGTCCACGGTGACGCGGTAGCCGTCTGCGGCCGTCGTGGGCAGCCGCACGACGGTCCCGCCGGCGAGGCGACCTGCTCAGGGTAGCTGACCCAGTACGGCGCGGGCAGCAGGACCTCGTCGCCGGATCGACCAGTGCCTGGAACACATTGAACAGGCCGTGCTTGCCGCCGTTGCTCACGGTGACGTGGGCTGGATCGACCTCCAGACCGCTGTCGCGTCCGGTCTTCGCCACGATCGCGTCCCGCAGCGCCGGCAGCCCCGCCGTGGGGGAATACCTGTGCATCGCCGGCTCGCTGCACGCAGCGTGGGCGGCGGCGACGATGTGCTCCGCTGTGGCGAAGTCGGGCCTCGCCCGCGCCGAACCCGATCAGGTGGACGCCCTGGCTGCGCAGCCGCTTCGCCTCGGCGCTGATCGCGAGCGTGGGCTCTCGCTGATCTGGTGCACGCGGGTGGACAGTGCACGCGGGTGGACAGCGCGGCGGTCATGGGATCAACCCCTGGTGCTGTGGTCATGCCGCCGACGGCCGGACCGGGACGCGGAGCACGTCCGCCCGAGGGCGGTTACCGGTCTGGCCGGACGGGAACCCTAGCGGTGTTCCCCCACCATCCCCTCCATGAAGGAGTGCTGCACGCATGGCTTCCCGATACACAATCCCCGGCATGGACCAGGCGGACGCCGAGCGGGTCGTCGACACCCTGCAACGGCGGCTGACCTCGCTGATCGACCTCCAGCTGACCCTCAAGCACGTCCACTGGAACGTTGTCGGTCCGACCTTCATCGGCGTGCACAAGATGCTCGACCCCCAGGTCGACGCGGTGCGCACCATGACCGACGAGACGGCCGAGCGCATCGCCACCATGGGTGGGCAGCCGGTCGGCACACCGGGCTACGTCTCCAAGACGCGTGGCTGGGATGACTACAGTCTGCTGCGCGCGATGACCAACGAGCACCTCGCGGCCCTCGACCTGGTCTACACGGGTGTCATCGCCGATCACCGCGCCGCGATCGCGGAGTTCAACGACCTCGACCTGGTGTCGCAGGACATGATGATCGCCCAGACCGAGCAGCTGGAGATGTTCCAGTGGTTCGTGCGGGCGCATCTGGAGGACGCGTCGGGTGACCTGCGCCACCGTGGTGCCAGCACTGAGCAGGAGGCAGCCGACGCCGTCGACTGACCAGGGCCGGCACGGGCCGGCATGCTCACGGTCGGCGCCGACGGCCGCAACCGCGCGCCATCATGCCCTACCGCTCGAAGACGTCGCGTAACCAGCCGCCCACCAGCAGGTTCGTCTTCGGGCCGGGCAAGTGGATCAGGCACCTGATCAAGCCGACCGAGGACCGGGCGGTCGCCTACATCGATTGGAGTCTCCAGGAGTTCGCGATCGCAGCAGCGCTCTCGGGCGACGCCGCGATGCTGGAGGTCCTGGAGATCGGCGACATGTATCTGACGTTCGCCGAGCTGGCCGGCTGGACACCTCCGGGAGCCACGAAGGCAACGCACCGGGCAGCCCGCGACCGGGCGAAGCCGTGCGTGCTCGCGTGAACTACGGCATGGGTGCCACCACGCTGGGCAGCGGATGGGCGTGCCGCGCTACGTCGCACAGCGGACACTGCGGGAGTTCGCCAAGAGGTTCAAGGTCTACTGGCAGTGGGCCGAGAGCCGCATCGACCAGGGACACTGGAGACCGTCTTCGGGTGGCCGCTGCAGGTGCGTTCCGTCAGGCAGCACCGCACCGCGCGCAACTTCCCCATGCAGGGCAACGGCGCGGAGATGCTGCGCCTGGCGATCAGCCTGGCCTACGAGCGCGGTATCGAGGTGGTCGCGCCGGTGCACGATGCCGTGATGATTGAGTCCGGCGCGTCCGACATCACCGACGCCGTGGACGCCATGCAGCAAGTGCATGGCCGAGGCGTCGAAGAGGTCCTGGACGGCTACCCGATCGCCACCGACGCCGAGATCACGGTGTGGCCCGACCGCTGCACCGACGCCCGCGGCGCGGATCTGTGGGGCCAGCTCACGCGGCTGTTGAGACCGTGAGCGTGGACCGCACGTGGCCCCAGCGTGGACCGCTCGTGGCCCAGCGTGGCACCAGCGTGGCCACGTGGCACCGGCGTGGCCCCTTGGCATGGACCCACCCTCGTGCGCTTAGGAATATGAGAACGAAAGATCGAAACCCCTCTTCTGTGGATCAGTCCTTCATCCGCAGGAGTGGTACGCCGCCCGCACACAAGGAGCCAGCCCGTCATGCCCCCACACTTGACCTTCGAGGAACGCCTCGAGCTGATCCGACGCCTACGTGACACCGATCCGCTGGAGATGGTCGAGGCGATGATCGAGAAGATCGGCACCGGGATGCTCGATCAGCTCGACGCCGCCTCGAAGGATGGCCGGCGTCAGTTCTACGACGGCATCCCGCGCGTCAAGGCAGTCATGCCCGACCAATTCGAGCACCTCATCGAGAACAACCCACCCGGGAGCTGCACGCCGTGACCGACGCGCCGTTCAACGGCGTGACGATGGATGACGAGGGCCGTTTGCTGATCGTCGTCGGTGACGGCGCGAAGGGCCTGCTTATCGAACTAGACCCGCAGCTCACCGCCCTTGTCGCGGCCAAGCTCGACGGCTACTACGAGGCGAGCGTCCCGGACACGCCTGGGTTGACCTAGCGGCAGACCGCGGCGGACCGCGCGGAAGGGTAGCCCACCGCGGCCTGCGACCTATACGGGGGTCGAGGGGACCGCGCCGATGTACGCCACGGCGAACCCGAACCAGCCGATGACGGCCACCACGTTGGTCGCGATTCCCGCGATGGGCACGCCCAGCCCGAGCCCACCACGCTTCGCGCGGAAGAATCCCACGCCTGCCAGCGGCGCGCCGATCATGGCCAGCGGCAGGGCCAATATGCCCAGGAACGGCACCCACACGATGGCCAGTGCAATGATGCCCAGCACCATGCCCGCCATGCCGTTGCTGCCGTCGGCCGGCGCCAGAGGTGGTGCTGTGCCTGGTGGGGGCTCAGGCCAGCGCCCGCCTGTCCAGTGCTCGCCGGTCAGGCCGTGCATGTCACCGATCGGGCCGGTCGGGTGGTCACGCTCAGGACTGCTCATCACACCGCTCCTGTCTGATCGTCGCTCAACGCGGTCATGGGCCCGCCCACGACGTCGCTGCCGCCGCATCTGGCGCACGATGGCGCTGCCGCAACCCATGTGTTGAGGTAAGCGCGGTAGGACTGACAGTCAACGTATCACAGGCACGTGATCCTCCTACCACCTGGGCGCTGTGCACTTCGCGTTCGATCGCACAAGCGCACAAGCGACGTGAACCTTCGAGCAATGGTTTACACTTACGCGCATGACGTTCGATCGTGCGGCCGTGCACGGCGCGATGACCCAACGTCAACGAGGCGCGGTGCGCCACAGTGCGCTTCGGTTCCGCATAGCGAGCTGACATAGCGAGCAGAGCAGGATTCTCTCCCCTGGGGAGGCCCGCCGCCCAGCGGCCGACGACGGTGGGCCATCCCTGGCCTCGGACCCAGGAGCACGAAGCATGATCTCTGACCGCCAGCGCGCGCTGCTGCGCTTCCCACCCCGTCAGATCCTCAAGCGCGCAGCGGCGACGGGCCGCCTGCCTGACGAGCAGGAGCTGCGCGAGCTGTCCATCGACGATCGCAGTCGCGACCGTGTGCGCGAGGCGGCTCGACACGTGCTGGACGTGGCGCAGCGTGGCGGCATGCGAGCGCGGCACCAGGCGGCTGACCTGGCCGAGCGCCTGGCCGTCGAGATTGCCGAAAGCGTGCGGCGTGAGTTCGCGGACTCCGTGCCCGTCGAGCACGACGACGGTCCCGACTCTGGCGAGCTGGCCGAGCGGATCATTGCGCTCCGTGGCACGCACCCGACGAGCGCAGAAAGCGCCCAGGAGCGCGCTACGCGCCTCGACGTCCTGCGCATGGTCAACCATCCCCGCAGCGATGGCTGACGCGCGAGAGCGGGCCTACGCGGCCGCTGCCGTACTGGCTGACGCGCTCTCGCTCGTCGGCTCGCCAGCGAGCATCGTTGAGCCTGAGGTCATCGCCGGCAGGGCAACGGGTCGTGTCAGGGTCGTGCTGAGGGAGGACGCAGCACGAGCCCTCGCGCGGCGCCTGACCCGACGCGCCGGTGACACTGACGCGGCGGCATGACGCCCCTGGGGAGGAATCCCCGTCCCGTCCCGTCGGGAGACCCAGAGCCTTAGCGCCCCTTCTCCCTCCGGCAGATTCTCTCAGCGAACAGCACCGGGAGGTGATGTAGTCGATGAGTCCGGAGGACAGATCGGCTGAGCGTCAACTGAAGCGGCGGCTCATCGGCGGCCTGGCAGTCGCAGTGCTGTTCGCGATGGCCTGCCTGTGGCTCTGGCTCCCCAGATGGGACTTCCTCGTCGAGCCGGTCGCTCCCGACGTGCGCGACGAGATCGCTGAGGCGTCGAGGCGGCCACTGATCCTTCCGAGCGGGCGCGCCTCCGTTTCGAACTCGCCGCCCTCGAACAGGAGGACGGCGCGCGGCGAAGCGGGTTGCGCGGCACGATCGCGCAGGTCGGCACGGCGCTGCTCGCGGGAGGTGCCGCGGCCTGGGCCGCGCTGGCAGCCTGGGGGCAACTGCAGGACAACCGCAAGGAGGCCGAAGCCGCTCGGGAGGACACCGACGAGCAGCTGCGCCTCTCCCCGGGAGGGCTTCGACTGTCTCAGGAGCGCACGGCGGAGGAACTCCGCCTCTCACGGGAAGCTGTCGTGTTGTCACGGGACGCTCAGCTGGTCGACCGCTTCACCCGTGCAGTCGCCAACTTGGCAACGAGAACCTCGATGTGCGGCTCGGCGGGATCCACGCGCTGGAGCGGATCGCCAATGACTCAGAAGGGGATCTTCCGACCGTCGTCGCG
>DATHVN010000234.1 GCA_035461305.1 Euzebyales bacterium
TCGGCGACGACGCCCTGACCACCGCGATCCTCGACCGACTCCTGCACCACGCCGAGATCATCACCATCAACGGACCCTCGTACCGGCTCAAAGACCGCACCCTGACAACCCAAGGAGGAGACACCCACCGACCCGCATGACGCCCAGGGACGACCGACACGATTCGGCGTACACCACACGACAAGACTCACTGTCCCTTGACACCCGCCGACCAGCACGACACCAGCGGCCACCCTCAATCAGGGCGAACAGACTTCTTCAGGAGAAAGTAATTACGGGTCTACTGCAGTGATTATCGGTCACTGATTTGATCGGTTCCTGTCGCTCGCCACGTGGATGGGACCGGGGTCTCGCCACGCGGTAGGGACCGGGCGTGGCGGGCGACACATGACTCCTCCTGATCGCGCACGCCCAGGGATGATGTCTGACCATCGGTTCAGCGCAACCGCCCTCCTTGTCTCCGGCGAGGTGAGTTCCCCACCGTGGCCGGGTCGAGGTCAGGGTGCCGGTCCTCCTCCTGGTGCCCTGCGGTGCGAGTCGCCGTCGTGAGGACGAACACCGCGTGGGGAAGTTGCCGGTCGAGCAGGGATGCGGTTGGTGGTGTGTTCGGGCACCATGACGCGTGGATCGGCAGGTGGATCAGGTCGCGTTGCGGTAGACGTCAGGACAGCCGGGTGTGACCACAGCTCAGCGGCACCGCGGCGCGAGCTGCCATTGTCGACGACCCCGCACCTCCCGGCCGATGCGTAGGGCTCGGTGGGCCGCCAGATCGTGGTGTCCGCGACCGAAGTGGTGATGCCTTGGGCGACGGCGGCGCGGGCCAGGTCGGTGCAGTGCCGATCGGTGTCGGCTCACTCGTGCTGCTCGGCTTCGCGCTCAGCATCGGATGGCTGCGGTCACTGTTTGTTCGTCAGCCGTCGCTGGTCCGTGGTGGATGTGGATCGCTCCGGTGCTGCTCGTTGTACTGATCGCCTCGCGCGTCGTCGGGCGGACTACGGCGCGTTCCCCACGCTGAGCATCGCGCTGCTTGCGCTCGCCGGCCTGTTCGTCGGCATCGCTGAGGAGGTGCTGACGAGGGCCTGGTCGTCAAGATGGTTTCGTGATGCCGGTCGGCCGAGTGGGTCGTGATGATGGTGTCGGCGTTCATCTTTTGCGATCATTCACGGGAGTGGACGCGTTGTAGCGGCAGGATCTGAACACTACGCTCATCCAGATCGTCTTCACCTTCGGCTTCCGCATCTGCAGGTACCTCACATTGCGCGCGGCGTGAGAACCTGATCTACGCGATCCTCATCCACGGCGCTTACCACTTCAGTCTGTTCGTGTCGCTCCCGGGGATCAACGATCTCTGGCCGTGGGCGGAGGGGGGCAGACCCAGGGCATCGCGGATCTCGCGACGCTCGGCCTGATGGTGAGGGTCCTCGTTGGCATCCTCTTCGTGCGCGGGCGGGCGCAGCTCACCGGAGCGGCCACGGCAGCCGTCTGATCGGGTCGACGGCGTCGGTCCGTACCAGGCCGTGGGTGTCGATCGGCCGTCGGACGACAATGCTCAAGCAACGGTGCTGTGACGGCGTGACCGCGTCACGGGGCTGCAGGGCGCGCTCGGCGGGTGGGGCCGAGGCCGTCGATGGGGAGCTGCAGCCTGGCGGCGAAGGCGGCACACCGGTGGCGGCTGCGGTCATCGACGAACAGTCTCCGGATGACGCGTCGTTGGCGTTCCGCGAGCTCCGCGACCCCCGCGGGACGACGGCGTGAACCTCGGCCCCGGAGCTGTCGCTCGCACGGATCGGCGTGTGCGGTCTGATCGTCGGGTCGGTCGAGCGTGCTCGGTGGATCGGCAGGGTCACACGCCACCGACCGTGGGCGATGCCGCACGATGCGCAGCGGACCGCGGCCGCGACTGGGCCGACAGCAGGAGGCGACGGCGACGCGTAACACCGGGAGATGCTCGACAAGCTCGGCGAGCGGGCCCTGCACGCGGGACTGCTCGCCTGCCTGCAGCGGGAGCGACGTGTCACTCGACGGAGGTCAGCGGGCACGCCCGCCGACGGTCCAGGGTCACGCGGGGTGCACATGGCACAAGCCCGGCGGGACGCCGGGGCGCCGCGAGTCGGGTGGCCAACCCCGACGCCCGCATCGCGGACACCGTGTTCCGCTCCTTGTGCCCGCGTCCGCCCGTCGGGACCGACGCACATGCACTCCGTCCGCGGCAGTGTGATCGGCGGCGCGTACGGCCTTGGCAGCGCCGCGCGTATCCGCGGGGACAGCGTGCCTACGCGCGGTGCAGGGGATCGCGATCCTGTACCACCCCCGGTGGGTGGACCGGTGCTGTGTCGGACGACGACCCCGCACCACCGCTGTCCCGATCGGCCCAGTACGCGCTGTGGCTCGACCTGGTGCGTGGGCGGCTGACGGAACAGCAGGCTGCCGCGCGCCACGACCTTGACGTCTCCGACGTGCGGCGCATCCGGCAGGTGGCGGAGCAGGCGGCGCTGTCGGCACTGTCGTCGGCGACGACGGACACGACCGCGCAGATCTCCTCGGCTGGGTCGCCCGCGCGTGATGCCCGTGGACGGGTCGTCGACCTGCTCTCCCACAATCCCGTGTTCTTCGACGTCCCCGACGAGCGCCGGCACGACCTGGCACGCCACGCGACGTTGGCGTTCCTCGGTCGTGCGACCCCGATCGCCGATGGGCTGGCCGCCGGACCGCTGCTGGTCGCCGCCGGGACGATCATGGCCATCGACCGCCAGGGTCGCCCGGTCGATCTGATCGGTGCGGGGGTGTTCCGGGCCCCGCGTGCGGGGCGTCGGCTGCGCTCCGTGACCGACGCCCGTGTCGTCGCGCTGCCGGCCGCTGCGGCCGACGATGCCGTTGCGACCACCCGTGCCCGGCTGGCGGCAGCGCGACCGTTCGGCGGTCACCGGGCCGCCGTCGGCGGGCCGAACGCTCCGCGACTGACCACGGGCGTGCTTGCGGATCTGCTGTCTCCGCACGTGCCCGCTCCCTCGTTGGAGTCGCGGACGCCGCTGACGCCGTCCGACACCCCGCTGGCTTCGTCCGACACGCCGTTGCTCGACGCGCTGCGCCTCATGCTCGCGTCCGGGGCCCACGAGGTGCGGGTCACCGACGGCGACCGGGTCGTCGGCACGGTCGCCGATGAAGACCTGCCCCTGCCTGTTGAGGCGGGGCTGTCATCGCTGCTGGACGTGCTCGCCGATGCCGGGTCGGTCGAGGCACTGACGGGCGTCCGCACGGCGGCTCGTGGCCTGGCACGGTCGGTCCTGGAGGCAGGTGCGGACGTCACCGAGGTCGGCCGGCTCCTTGCCGAGGTGGGCGATCATGTCGTTCGCCGGCTGCTCACGATCGCGGTTGACGAGCTCGGCACGGCGCCCGCCGCCTTCGCATGGCTGGTCTTCGGCAGCCACGCGCGAGGTGAGCTGACACCCGGCAGCGACCAGGACACCGGACTGGTCCACCAGACGGGACTCGACGACGAGGGCCGCCAGTGGTTCGCCGACCTTGGTTCGTGGATGACCGCCGCGCTGGAGACCTGCGGCTACCGGCGATGCGGTGGCGGAGTGATGCGTCGGAGCCGGCGTGGCGTCACGACCTCGACGGCTGGAGGCGCGCCGCCACGCGATGGACCGACCCGGCCGACAGCAACGGGCTGGTCGGCGCCGACATCGGGTTCGATGTGCGTGCGGTCGCTGGCTCCGGGGGCCTGGAAGCGGCCGACGTGGCGGACCGGTTGGCCCGCATGATCCTCGACACCACGCGCCACGCGCTCACCGCGGCGCGTCTCGCACGCGGCGCGGTGTCGCGCCGACCACCCAGCGCGCTGTGGGGCAGGGTCGGACGCAACCCCTCGGGCCGGCGCTGGGAGCGCACGCGCACCAGTTCGACCTGAAGCGCCACGGGATCCAGCCGATCGTCGACCTCGCGCGCATGCACACCCTGGCACGGGGTGGACGGGAGCTGGGCACCGTCGAGCGGCTGGCGGCATCCGCGGTCGACGGCAGCTTGAGCGTCGGACTCGCGGCAACTCTCGTCGAGGGCCTGCGTCTGCTGACCTGGACGCGTCTCTGCGTGCAACTCGGCGATGCCGGCGACCACCACGGCGACCACGTCGACTGGTCGGCGCTGCCGAGGCCGGCGCGGCGGCAGTTCAGCGAGACGTTCGGTGCGATCCGAGCGGCGCAGGACGCGCTGCGGAGGAGGTACCGCCTGGCCGCCGACTAGCCCGGCCGGGCGCCGGGGAGCCCGGTGTCGAGCGGCCCGGCGTCCGCCTCCGCGAACGGCTGGCGGACCGGCTCCGCCAGGCAGAGACATCGGCGGGGCTGGTTCCGCGAACGGCTGACGGACCGGCTCCGTCGGGCAGAGACATCGCCGCGCCGGGTCGGGCGACGCCCTCACCGCGACCCTCGTGGATAACGTCGGTCAATCGTGTGAGGTGACGAAGCTCCGGTCAGGCGGTTGACATCGTTGGCGGCCTCCATGTGTGGTGAGTGGCCCTGCCCGTCGAGCACGTGGACCTCGACGTGGTCGGGCAGGCCCTGTGCGTGGCTCGCGGGGACGACCCAGTCGTCGACACCCCTGATCACGAGCACGGGAATCGCCAGCCGCTCAAGATCGGGGCGCAGGTCGAGCGCCTGGCCGCCTTCGGGGCACAGCTCGGCCGCCAGTGCCCGCAGCGCCGCATCGACGCCGTCCTTGCGCTTGTAGCGCAGGACGTCGTCGACCAGCCGCCGCGTGACCAGGTCGGGATCGGCGAACAGCAACTGCAGCACTCCCTTGAGCTCGCGGCGGCGTCCGGCCTCGATGAACCCGACCCGAAGGTGTCGTTGATGTCGACGCCCAGGCCAGCGCTGTCGATCAGCGTCAGCGATGCCACCCGGTCGGACCGGTGCGCGGCGGCGCGCAGCGCACGGCCCACCCATCGAATGGCCGACCAGGTGGACGCGACCGACCCCGAGCGCGTCGAGGAGACTGCACAGCGCCGACACCGGTTCGTCGAAGCTCGATACGTCCTTACCGGACGCGCCGTGGCCGGGCGGGTCGACCGCGTAGGTGGTCCGGCCCTCCGACAGCTTCTCCGTCGTGAGCAGCCACGTGTTCAGGTCGCCGGCGAAGCCGTGGACGACGACCGGCGTCACCGTCGCCCCCTCCAGGGATTGCAGGTCACGGCCGTCTGCCGGGTCCTCCTCCCTGTACTCTGGCCGCACGGTAGGACGGAGGAGGTTGCAGCAACGTTGCGCCGGGCGGTTGACGACGCGCACGGCCTCGGTCACGCTACGGCGGGACCATCTGGAACGGTGTCGAGGCGAGCACGTGGCCACACCATGCGCGACGCCCTCCTTGCAGTTGACGTTGCCACCGACCTGCGCGCTCACGCCCGTGACCTGCGGCGCTGGTGGAACGCGATGTTCTCGGGTGCCGCGGTCACGCCGCCCGTGCGTCCCGTGATCGCGCGCTGGTGGTCCCGGATGGCGAGTGCGGGAGTCGATCCGGCGCGCCTGTGCCCGCGGGCGGCGCTGGCGATCGACGCGCTCGCCGACGCCCGCGCATCGTCGCCGTTGCGCACGACGCTGCCCGCCCTGCGCCGCCACCTCGGAATGATCGCCGATGACGCTGAGCGCATGATG
Source organism: Euzebyales bacterium (assembly GCA_035461305.1). Classification (NCBI taxonomy): domain Bacteria; kingdom Bacillati; phylum Actinomycetota; class Nitriliruptoria; order Euzebyales; species Euzebyales bacterium. Next base: position 5,646 of record DATHVN010000234.1, read on the forward strand.
GTCCTGTGCGACGTGATCGGATGCATCCTGTGGCTCGAGGGCCATCCCCGGGTGCTCGAGCAGGCGAAGGGCATCACGTTCGAGCCGGGCATGCTGTGGACCGAACGCAGCGCTGGCACCAATGCGATCGGCACGGCGCTGGCGATCGACCACCCGGTGCAGGTCTTCTCAGCCGAGCACGTCCTGCCTGAGCAGCGTCCGTGGTGCTGGGCGTCGTCGCTGCACGACCCGGTGACCGGTGATCTGCTCGGCGTCGTCGACCTCAGTGGCCCGCAGCGCACTGCGCTCCCCTACAGCGTGACCCTGGTCACCGCAGCGGCCAGGATCGCCGAGGCGGCGCTGCACGAGCGTCAGCTCGAGCGCGACAACAGGCTGCGACAGACCTACCTCGATGGCATCCGGCGGACCCGTGGGGCGTCCAGCGCGCTGATCGATGAACGTGGTCGCGTCCTGCTCGCGATGCCAGCGTCGTGGGTGTCAGGCGTGGTCGGCACGCCGGTCGCCCCAGGGCGGATCCGTCTGCCTACGGGCGATGTCGCCGAAGCGGAGCCGCTCCGTGACGGTGCGTGGGTGCTGTGGGGCGTTGACCGCGTGACCGCCCGATCCACCCCGCAGCGTCCGCGACTGTACGTCCGCCGCCTCGGCAGGCACGGCCGAACCGTCGCCGTCGGTGACGCGCCGCCCCGGTCGCTCAGCCTCCGCCAGGCGGAGGCGATCGCACCGCTCGTCCTGCACCTCGATGGGCTGTCCGCGGAGCAGCCGACGCTGCACTGTACGGCGACGCGGGCAAGCCTGTGGTGCGGGCGCTGATGTCGTGGCTGCGCACGCTGTTCGGTGGCTGCCTGCGTGCGCCCCCCTGCCGGCTCGACGCCGAGGTCGACGCTGACGTCCGCGAGGTGCATGCGCTGCTCGCGGCGGGAGAGGTGACTCGCCCGCTACCGCGGACCGTTGCTCGCCGACTCGGCGGTCGAGCGCATCGTCGCGGCACGAGACGAGCTCGCGGCGGCGACGCGCCGCGCGGTGTTGGACGCTGGCGACGACGCCCTGGACGTGGCTGGACACGGATCACGGCCGCGACGACGTCGATGCCATGCACCGCTTCGAACGCGTGGCCGACCCCGACGATCCGCGACGCGACGCGGCCGCGGCGCGCCTACGGCTCCTCGAGGCTGCCAACCTGCCCGCATGACGTCCACCGGTCACCGCAGCGAACAGCTCCCGGACCGTTCCGCCGCGCCGTCGAGCTGACGATGGTGCCGACATGGGGGGACGGACGGCCGTGTCGACCGTGACGTGCCCCCACTGCTCAGCGGAGGTCGCCGCGGACGTCTCGCACTGCCCGGAGTGCGGCCATCGGCTGGCATCGCGGCCGCGTCGTCGTGACGACACCGCGGCTCCGGGCGAGGACGCGGTGCGTGGATCGGGTGAGATGGGCTCCGATGACGAGACTCGCGACGTGGCGCCACGACAGCCCCGTGCACCGTCGGACGCCGATGCCGCGGAGCCGGCCGGCCCGGTCGTGACCTGCCCGTCGTGCGGTATGACCAACCCCGTGGGTTGGACCCTCTGCGGGCGGTGCGGCATGGGGCTGATCACCGTCGACGATCTCGTGGAGCGCCGTTGGGCGCGGGCGTGGCGTGGCGCCGGCCTGATCCTCGGACTGACGCTCGTCGTCGTGGTCGCGGCGGTCGCCGGTTGGCTGCTGCTGCGCGACGGCAGTGGCGAGTTCGTGGCGCCCAGCGGCGGGGCTCAGACCGCGTCCGCGGCGGCGCCGAGCGCGGCGGAGCCGACCGTTGCGTCCGAGCAGGTGCGGGTCGTGCTCGGTCCTGGTGACACGGGTCCGCGTGTGCGCGGATGGCAGCGGGCGCTGCGCGAGGTCGGGCTCGAGGTCGACGTGGACGGCGTCTTTGGGCCAGGCACCTTGGAGGCCACCCGGCGGTTCCAGGCGTCGGTGGGCGAGGAACCGACCGGCGAGGTGACGTCGCGGACGCTGGCCGCCGGCAGGTATGCGTCGTCTCTGCGGCAGGTCGGCATCTTCCTGCTACATGACGGCGAGCTCGAACGCGTCCACCGGCGCGTGGACGAGACGCAGCTGGCACGCGGCGCCCTCGAGGCGCTGGTCGCCGCGCCGCTGGCGTCCGAACGCGATGAGGGCCTGTCGACGGCGATCCCGCGTGGGGCGACCGTCGTGGCGGTGTCGGTCGGGGACGGGACCGCGACGGTGCGGTTGCGCGGGTTCGCCGCTGCCACCGGTGCCGGCGACCTTCAGGTGCGCGTCGACCAGGTCGTGCGCACGCTGACGCTCTTCGATTCGGTCGATGACGTGCGCTTTGTGCTACCCGCCGACGACATGGCGGTCTTCGCCGACGCGGGCATCCCCCTCGACCGACCACGAGGTGAAGCGGGTCGGTGACGCACGTGACTTCCTCGGACCGGACCCCGTGCCCACCTACGGTCAGCCGCTCGGGGTGCTCACGGGAGTCACCTCGGCATCCGGCTTCGGCGTCGCCGGGAAGGCACGTCGCGCGTGACGGGCGATCGAGCGGATGAGGGCGACGTCGATCGTGCCCCCGATGACGCCGCCCGCGAGGGGGATCGCCCGACCGAACCTGACGAGTGCGCGCTCGCCGGTACCGACGAGCAGGCGGAAGCCGATCGCTTTGTTCACCATCGTGGTCACTGACGGCGCGATCTTCCGCAGCCACGCCATCGTCACGCCACCGGCCGGCAGCACCATGCCGGCGTGGCTGAGCACCGTGCCGATGTCGTCACCCGTCAGCGCGGTGAGCACCGCGATCCGGGTTTCGGGTCGCGCGACGTCGTGGCCGCGGACGTGGGCGAGAGCGGCCACCATGCGCGTCGCCAGCGTGTAGAACCCCAGCAGGTTGGCCGGCACCGCCACCGGCAGCACGATGAACCCGCCGAGGCTGGTGACGAACCCGCTGACCGCGGCCAGGCGGGTGTGGTCAGCGATTATCTCGTCGATCGCCGCCTCCGGTGTGCCGTGCGCGGCCAGCGCCTCCTCGGCGACCTGCCGTGCGGGGGCCAGCGGGCCGACGCCGTCGAGGCCACCACGGGCGAGCTGGGCAACGAACGACTCGGCGATCCGATCGGTGATGCCTGGCATGGTGACGTCCTTGGTGGAGGTGCCTGGGGGCCGCGGCGGACCATGGGTGGGTGGTTGGACAAGACCGTTCCCAGTCCGGGGCGTGACACGCCTGGTGTCGCGTCGTGTCGGCGAGTCTCGTGGGCGCTCACTACACTCGTCGTTCACCTCATCGCATCCTCTCCCGAAGGTCGGTTTCCCTGTGCGCTTCCCACGTATCTCCGTCACGTCGCCGTCGTCGGTGCTCGTCGCCGTCGTGTGCACGATCCTCGTCGCCGCATGCGGCGGTGCCGCCGGCTCGGACGTCGCCGCCACCGTCGGTGACGTCCAGATCACGACCGCCGAGGTCGACGAGGCGTACCAGCAGCGGGCCGAGGGTCCAGCGGCCGCCAGCGAGCTCGCGGGCGATGAGTCCGGAGCGGTCGAGGAGGAGCTGAAGGCGGGCGTGCTGACGAACCTGATCCGCACGGAGGTCCTGCACCAGGCCGCCGAGGAGCGCGACATCGAGGTCACCGACGAGGAGATCGCCGAGCAGCGGGCGCTGCTGGTTGAGCAGGCCGGCGGTGAGGAGGCGCTGCAGGAGGTCATCGAGAACGCCAACGTGTCCGACGAGGAGCTCCGCGCCAACCTCCGCGACCAGGTCATCCAGAATGAGATCACGTCGCAGCTCGCCGAGGGCGTCGACCAGGTGGCGATCGAGGACGCGTACGAGAAGGACCCGCAGGGCCGCTACGGCGCGAAGGTGGAGGTCCGTCACATCCTGACCGAGAAGCGTGCGCAGGCGCGCGACGCCATGGAGCGCCTCGAGGCGGGAGAGGACTTCGGCGAGGTCGCCAGCGAGGTGTCGATCGACCCGGGGTCTGCCGAGAACGGCGGCGATCTCGGCGCGATCGGGCGCGGGGCGACCGTGCCGCCCTTCGAGAAGGCCGCCTTCAACGCCGAGGTCGGCGAGCTCGTCGGGCCGGTCAGGAGCGACTTCGGGTTCCACGTGCTCGAGGTGACGGGCAGGGTGCCAGCGCCTGATCTCGCCGACGTCGAGAGCCAGATCCGCACCGAGCTCGAGGCGCAGTCCGGGGGGCAGGCCTTCAACGAGTTCATCACCGGCTTCGTTGCGGACCTCGACATCGAGGTGGACGAGCAGTACGGCCGATGGGACGAGGCGGCCGTCGCGGTCGTGTCCGCCGACCAGGGTTCCGAGGCGCCGGGTACCCCGTCCGACCTCCCGCTGCCCACGGAGCTGCCCTCGGAACTGCCGACCGGATGAGCCGGGTCGCAGGCGCCACGCACGCACGCGCGGGCACGTTGACCGCGGCGTCGGCGCTCTACGATGCTGGGATGGGAGGAGCACACGACGACGGCGAACGCGTCCACCCCGAAACCGTCGCCGACTGGGCCGGGTGGCTGGTGGACGACCACGAACGAGCGGACGGCGGTGTGGCTGGTGTCGTGGAGAAGCACACGGGGCGTCCGACGGTCAGCTCTGACGATGCCGTGACCGAGGCACTGCGGTTCGGCTGGATCGACAGCGTGGGACGCAGGCCTCGACGATGACCGCACGACGCTGTGGTACTCGCCGCGCCGGAGCGGGAGCGGCTGGTCGCGGCCGAACAAGCAGCGCGTCGAACGTCTCGAGGCCGAGGGTCGGATGGAGGCGCCCGGCCGGGCGGTGATCGAGCAGGCGAAGGCGGACGGCACCTGGACCATGCTCGACGAGGTCGAGGACCTGATCGTGCCGGACGACTCGCGGCCGCTTCGACGCCCATCCCGGCGCTCGCCCGCACTGGGACGAGTTCCCACCGTGGTCGCGCCGGGCGATCCTCGAGTGGATCGTCCAGTCCAAGCGGGGGTGACGCGTGCGAAGCGGGTCGCCGAGACCGCGCGCCTGGCTGCGCGGGGCGAACGCGCCCAACAGTGGCGACCGAAGGGCTGACTCAGCCGGCAGGTGTGCCCGACTCGGCAAGCAGTCCGCGCACCTCGGCCACCGCAACGGGGTCGTCGAGGGCCTCCAGCGCCGCCGCGAGCTCGACGCGTGCCCTGACGATGCCACCGGTCCGCAGCGGCGCCTCGCCGCGGAGGCGGCGCGCGGTCCCGGCAGCGTCCGCGCTGGCGGCACCGAGCATCCGTGACGCGGCCTCCCACGCCTCGACGTACCGCGCCGACGCCAACAGTGCCTCGGCGAGGGGGAGCTGGGCCTGGTCGACCAGCGTGTCGGCGCCGACCCGTGCCGCGAGGTCGGCTGCCTCCTCGAGCAGCTCGACCGCCTCGGCGTGCCGCCCCTCGCGCAGGGCGACAACGCCGAGGTTGCACGTGGCCTCGGCGACGCCGCGCGGTGCGCGTGCGCCCCGCCACGAGCGCAGCGCCTCGGTGAACCGGGCGTGCGCGTCGTCGTGACGTCCGAGCACCAGCAGCACCTCGCCGATCGCGTTGGCGGATGCCGCGACCTGCAGGACGTCACCGGCCCGTGCGCGGGCGTCGTGGCTGCGCCCGTACAGCCACAGCGCCTCCTCAAGTCGACCGGCGCGCTGCGCGTCGCGACCGAGGTCGTACAGCACGGTGCCCTGCGCGGCCAGGTCACCGAGCGCGGCAAACACCGGAAGGGCCGCGTCACGGTGGCGCGCCGCCGCGGCGTGGTCGCTCAGTGCCGTGTGCGCGCGGTCCAGCAGGTGGTACGCGTGGGCGAGCGTCGCGTCGTCGTCGGCCAGGTCCGCGAGAGCGACGGCCTGCTGGGCGTGGTCGACGGCGTCGGCCGCCCGACCCTGCCCGAGCCGGGCGGACGCGTAGCCGGCCCGGGCCTGCGCCAACAGCTCCGCCCACGTCGTGCCCGAGCAGGACGACGCCGCGGTGATCACGCGACGGTACAGCCGCAGCGCCTGCGGGAACCGTCCGGCGCCCTCATGGGTGCGCGCCCGCCGCAGCGTGACGGCCAGCTGTCCCTGCCGGCCGGGGGTGGTCGCCGCAGCGAGGTCGTACGAGCGCAGCGCACGCTCCCACTCGCCGGCGCGCTCCCAGACCTCGCCCGCCGCGACCGGTGACCGCGACCTCGGCATCCGCGATGTCCAGGCGCCTCGGCCCGCGTAGCGCCATGTCGGGCAGCTCGCCGGCGACGGCAGTGGCCCCGTGGTCCCGCGCGTGCTCGGCCGCCCGGCGCGCGGTGGCCCACGCGTCCGCCCAGCGCTCGGCCCGCTCCAGGTGCACGGGGAGCTGTGAGGCGGGTCCCGCACCCGCGCGGCCCAGGGCCTCGGCTACGAGCGCGTGCAGCTCGCGACGACGACGGAACGCGAGGCCCTCGTAGGCGACCTCGCGCACCAGCGCGTTGCGGAACGCGAAGGTGGCGCCGTCGACGGTGACGAACTCGGCCAGCCGCCGCCACCGGTCGTGCTGGTCGTGGGCCAGGCCGTGCCCAGTCAGGGTGGCGTCGAGCAGGGCTGCGTCGAACCGGTCGCCGAGCACCGACAGGTAGCGCAGCGCACGACGGTCGTCGGGGTCGAGCCCGTCGATGCGTGCGGCGATGATGGCCTCTACCGACCGCGGTAGTTCGTCTGCCTGGTCGGCCTGCGCCGAGATCAGCGCTGCGAGGAACAGTGGGTTGCCCGCCGCCTGCTCGACGAGGCGCGGCATGCGGTGGACCGGCACCGGCGTGTGTTCGGCGAGGCGGGCGGCGAGCTCGGCCGCCGTCGCTGCATCCAGCGGTGGGAGGTGCACCCGCCTCGCCGGGAAGCCACGTCCATGGTGCAGGCCGGTCACGCCACCGCGGTGGGTGATGAGCACCAGCCAGGGGTGGCCGGGCAGCATGCGCGCGAGCACGGCCGCGATGAGCTCCGCCGACGCGTCGTCGCAGTGCTCGGCATCCTCGATGACGACCACGGCGGGACCGCTCGCGACGGCGCCGAGGAGGTCGGCCACCGCCTGGTGCGTCCGCTCGCGTCGGTACCGGGCCGCGACGTCGTCGACCTGGGGTGTCCGGGCGACGTCTCCACGCACGGCGGTGGCCAGCAACGGCAGCCAGGGCATGAGGTCGGGCGCGACCGCCGTGACCGTGTCGGTCAGGGCTGTGCCCGCCTGCTCGGCCGTCGCGTCGCGCGGGATCTGCAGGATCCGCCGCAGCAGCACACCGGCCGTGTGGTACGGCGACGTCCGCTCGTAGGGGTCGCACGCCTCCTGGAGCCAGGTGACGTCGCCGCATCGGGCGCGGAGCTCGGCGCTCAACCGGGACTTGCCGACGCCGGCGTCACCGGTCACCTCGATCACGCGTCCGCGTCCGGCGCGCGCCTCGGCGACGGCCGTCTCGAGTACGGCGAGCTCGTCGTTCCGCCCGGTGAACGGCACCGACCGGTCGGCCGCCGCCGTGCTCGCGCTCACCGCGCCCTCGACGAGGCTGGCGCGCACCGGCGCGTCGTGTCCCTTGACGGTGAACGGTCGCACGGGCCGGGTCACGAACCGCCGGTGGACCTCGTCGGTGACCGCAGGCGTCGCCAGCACCCCGCCCCACGGGGCCGCGCGCATGAGCCGCGCCGCGAGGTTGGTCGCCGCGCCCATCGTCGAGTAGGTTCGACGAAACGGCGCGCCGACGGTCCCCGCGAACACGTCGCCGGCGTTGACGCCGACGCGGACCGGCAACCCGTGGTCGGCGTCGACCATGCGCCGCGCGACCCGCAGCATGCGCGCCTCGTCGTCTTCGGTCGCGTCGGGTGCCCCCGCTGTCAGCATCAGCGTGCCGCCGCCGACGGCGACGTCGGTCGCGGTCAACAGCACCCCGTACTCGTCGAGCGCCTGCATCGCCGTGGTCGTCAGCGCCTGCACCGGTGGAACGTCGCGTCGGCACCCTCGTGGGTCAGCAGGTCGTCGACCGCGCCGAAGTGGGCGAAGCACACGGTGGCGCGCCGGTGCTCCTGCTCCAGGTTGCCGAGCCGCGCCCTCAGGGGCGGCGCGATGTGGCGCGCGAGGTCGTCGACGCGGCCCGTCGGCGGCGGGCTGATCGGAGGCAGCGCGGGCACGGACCGCAGGATGTGTCCGGACCCACGACGGCCCCTGAACGTGGCGCCGTCGACCGCGCCGGCGGTCACGGGCGTCACCACCACATCGCCGGCCTCCGCGTCGACCTCCGCAGCCACCGTGCGCGACGCTCCCGGGCCGAGGACGTACAGCTCGAGGTGGTCGTCGCCGCACAGGAAGAACGAGAAACGTCCGGTGTGCGCCCCCACGCACATGCGCAGGTGCACGCGGCCCCGCGAGCTGTCGACCCCGCCGATCACCCGCAGGACCCGCTGCATCGTGAGCGCGGCGTGGCACGCGCGGTGCGCGTGGTCGGGGGTGTCGTAGAACAGCAACAGGGCGTCGCCGCTGAACTTCAGGACGTCGCCGCCGTCGGCCGCCGCCGTCAGCAGCACGGTGAACACGTCGGAGATCGTGCGGACGATCTCCTCGCCCCCCGCCTTGCCGTTGCGTGACAGCTTCTCGGTCAGGCGCGTGAAGCCGGAGACGTCCGCGAAGACCAGCGTGCCGTCGGCCTCCCAGTGACGGGGCCCATCGGCGCGCTGCCGCAGCAGCAGCCGCGGGATGTAGGCCTCCAGCCCGTCGTCACGCATCGGTCCACGGCAGCGCGAACACGTCGCCCTCGGCTGCGGCGCTGACGTCGACCGGGCTCTTCGCGTTCGCGCAGGTGGTCAAGGCCTCGACCTGGTCGTCGGTGCGGTCGGGGTCGTGGTGGAACAGCACCAGCCGGCCGACACCCGCCGCCTCGGCGAGACCGACGGCGTAGTCGACCGTCGCATGCCCGAACGCCCGGCGCTGCGGCCACTCCGACGCGAGGTACTGCGCGTCGTGGAGCAGCACGTCCACGCCGTACGCCAGCGTGCACGCCGCCTCGTGGTACGGGCCGAAGCCCTGCGGCCCGTCGCCGAGCGACGCGGGGTGGTGGTCGGACAGGTACGCGATGCTCGCCCGGCCGTCACTGATCCGGTAGCCGAACGTGCGACCGCCCTTGTGCGGGATCTCGCGTGCGAGCACGTCGAACCCGGCGATGCGGTACACGCCCTCCCGCAGGCCATGGAACCGCCAGCGGCCGCGCAGCCCGTCGGGACCGATGGGAAAGTGGGGCGGCGAGAGCCCACGGGCCAGGACATGCTCGGGGGATCCGTCCTGCTCCGGCAGGTAGAGGTCGACCCGGGCGTCCGGGTGGTCACCCGCGCGGAAGAACGGAAGGCCCTGCGTGTGGTCCCAGTGCAGGTGACCGAGCAGGATCGCGCCGACGAAGGGCCCGTCATCAAGCAGCGCCGTCATCCTTCGCGCGCCCGTGCCCGCGTCGAGCAGCAGCGTGACAGGAGCGTCATCGTGTGCGACGGCGACGCACGACGTGTTGCCGCCGAATCGTAGGAACGCCTCACCCGGGGCCGGCGTTGATCCGCGGGTGCCGCACAGGTGCAGCCTCATCCTCCGGCCGCGTCGGCCGATGTGCGCTCCTCGCCGCGGTGGCCCTCGGCGAGCTCGCGCAGCGTGTCGCGGTCGAGTTGATGGGCCCGGGCGACCGCGACCCTGCACGCGGTGTCCGCGCGCAGCGTCGACGTGCGTGTGCCCCCTCGAGCACTGCACGCTCCCCGAGGATCGCGCCCGGGCCGACCTCTGCGACGGCCTCGCCGTCGACCTCGACCGTGAGCATGCCGTCGAGCACCAGGTACAGCTCGTCGCCGGGTGCGCCCTGCTCGGTCAGCGTGG
>DATHVN010000235.1 GCA_035461305.1 Euzebyales bacterium
CGGTTCGGATGCGCTCGACGTCGACCGCGACACGTTCCGGGCCGCGCTTGCCCGACGCTCGCGCATGGTCAAGTCCGCGCTGATGGATCAGGAGGTGGTCGCCGGTCTCGGCAACCTCACGGTTGACGAGGTGTTGTGGCACGCGTGCGTGCATCCCCGGATGCGCCTCGATGCGCTCGACGACAGGGCGCGCGACCGGGTGTACGAGGCGATGCGCGACGTCCTGGCCGAGTCGGTCCGCCATGGCAGGGTGCCTGCACGTGAAGGATGGCTCACCGGGTCACGTGAGGACGTACAGCCAACCTGTCCGAGGTGCGGAGCGCCGATCGAGCAGGGCGTGGTCAACAGCCGCGGGACGTACTGGTGTCCGCGATGTCAACAGCTGTGAACGACGGGCTCGATCATCGCCGTCAGCGCGCTCGTCTCTGGGTGCGCGGCATGGTCGTGCAGTTGTCGGCCGGCCAGTTCTCGTCCCGTGTCCTGCGGTGGCGTCTCGCTGACCGTTACGGTCCAGCAGGCCCATCCCGAACGGGGCACGGCGTCACCGGCCGCACCGTGCCGATACCGACTCAGATGACGACCAGCACCAACCCGTGCGCGCCCGTACGCCCCCGTGGCGGGGTGGGTGGGCCTGATCGACGACAGCCACCTCTTCGACGCATTGCCCGCCGGCACGACCCTGGGGCTCGGACGCGCGCAGGCTGCGGGCAACCTGGTGGCGTCGTCGAGCAACCATGAGACGCGCATCCGGTGCCGCGCCTGAACTGACGGCGGACGACCACCGTCGGTTCAGGCGGTCGGGCCAAGGGGTACAGGAGCGGGAACTCTCCACGCTCCCCCGACGTCTGGACCGCGAGGCATGAGCGACAACGAGGACCGCATGGTGCGGTCGCCGAGCGGCGCACCTGCGACCGGACGGGCGGTACGTGACGTCCTGAGCGCCGACGAGACGTTCCAGCGTCTCACGGCGACCGCCGACGAGGAGTTCCAACGCACGGTCCGCCAGCTGATCTTCTCCGGCCTCGGGGCGGGGCTCGCGCTCGGCATGGTCTTCCTCGGTCGTAGCGCCGGGGCCGCGGCGGTCGGCAACTACGAGGCGTTCGCCGCCAACCTCCTGTACCCCATCGGCTTCGTCATCGTCGTCATCGGCCGCTATCAGCTGTACACCGAGAACACGCTCACACCGGTCACGCTGGTGCTCACGCGGGTCGCCAGCGTGCCATCACTGCTGCGCTTGTGGGCGATCGTGTTCGGCGCCAACGTCGTCGGCGCGTGGATCCTGGGTGCGTTCATCGCATACCCCGGCGTGCTCGACCAGCCGATCCGTGTGATGGGCGCCGAGATCGCGCGGCATGCCTTCGAGATCCCAGTCGTCGACCTGTTTCTCCGGGGCATCCTCGCCGGTGCCCTGGTCGGCGCCATGGTGTGGCTGACCCATGCCGTGCGTGAGAGCACCGCCAGGGTGATCATCATCTACGGCATCTTCCTGCTGATCCCCGTGGCTGGCCTGTTCCACGTGATCACCGGGTTCGTCGAGGTGGTCTACGGCGTGTTCCTCGGGGAGGGCACGTGGGGGCAGGCGTTCGCGTTCCTGATCGCCGTCGGACTCGGGAACACCGTCGGTGGCGTCGTCCTCGTCGCGCTGCTCAACTTCGGGCAGACCCGCGAGCGGCGCATCCCGGAGGGCAGCGAACTGGAGGAGCTGCACTGGAGGGACTGGCTGTTCGGGTTCCGGGCCGGCCTGGCCATGGACGACGCAATCGCCCCCGAGATCGTCGAAGACGAGGAGGTCAAACCCGACCACGACGCGACCACGGCGTCGAGCGACCGCTGATCGCGCCGTCCCCGACGAACACATCCTGTCCGGCGGCGCCGTCGCCCGATCACGGGTCGACATCGCGACGTCCGCTCGGAGGGCCCGCCCGCGTCGTCGGCGACGGGCATCCGCACCGTGAACCGCGTCCCGACGCCGACCTTGTTGTGGACGGATGACTCCGCGCCGACCAGCTGGCGTTCCCGCGGGCGATCGTCAATCCGAGCCCCGTGCCGCGGCGGCCATCCTCCGCACGGGAGAACCGGTCGAAGACGCGTGCGATCTCGTCGTCGGGGATGCCGGGTCCGTCGTCGACGACGTCGATCCGCATCGCGCCCGTCCCTCGCGCGCGATGCGGACGCGGGCACGCCCGACGCCGGCGTAGGGCATTCGCGACGAGTCGACCAGGATCCGTGCCAGTGCACGGCGGTCGCTGCGGACCGAGGCGCCGCTGTCGACCACGACGTCGACCTGATCCTGCCAGCCATTCGTACGGATGACCGAACGCATCAGCTGGACCACCGGGACCAGCTCCGGGCGTGCCTGGAGGTCGTGCGCCTCGAGCCTGGCCAGCTCTGCGACAGCGTCACGGACGGATCGGAGCCACCAGGACGAGGCGGGGCCTACAGTGGCCGTAGGGTCCTTACGGACGGGAAGCGCCGGCAGTGCCGCGGAGCTCGCGTTTGTAGCGGCCTGTCGGCGCCCCGCCCAGACCTCGCGGGGCGTCTGACGTTGCCGGATGCCGCGGTGACCGGAGCGGTCAGGTCTCCTGGATGGCGTGGCGCCCATGCCGAGGTCGTACGGCCGTGCTCACGAATGGCCCGATCTGCAACGTGCCAGCGACGATCCAGGCGCTGCGGCTGACCAAACACGCCTTCCACGGCGACTTGGAACTACACCATCACCCCACCCTGAACTACGTCCATGTAATTCACTCGCAAGCCATAACCAAGGAAACGACGTGGCGCCAGAGGAAGGGTCTAGCCGAGGCCGTCCTTGGTCAGGTCCCGCAGCAGGTCGTGGCAGCGGATCGCGCGCTCCGCGTCTTGGTCCTGACACTCGCGGATGAAGGCCTCGACATCCTCGTGATCCTCCGCATCCTCCACGTACTGGTCATACAGTTGCGCGGCCTGCAGGGCGTGGTACTGGATGCTGACCAGGTCGTAGACGATGTCGTCGGCCGGCGTGTGTGCGCTTCCCATCGCGGTCTCCTCACGTGGACGAGAGCTCTGCGGTCCCACCGGTGCGAACACACACCTGAGCACTGGTGTTCGTGGTCGCGTCGGCGACCGTCGTCCACCAC
>DATHVN010000236.1 GCA_035461305.1 Euzebyales bacterium
AGCACCATGGACCACGAGCAGGGGCGCCTGCAGCTCGTCGATGCGGTGGATCGGTGACAGCGCGCGCAGCAGATCCCGGTCGCGCTCCGGGTGCCCGTACTTGCTGTACGCGGCCTCGGCGATCCAGGGCTCGGTGTTGGCGTAGAACGTCTCGAGGTCGACCATGCCGCACACGTCGACGCCGACCGCGAACAGCTCGGCATACCAGGTCAACGCGACTAGCGTCAGGTAGCCGCCGTAGGATCGGCCCATGCACCCGATGCGGCCCGGCTCGGCGATGCCCGCGTCGACCAGGTAGGTGACGGCGGCCCGGACGTCGGTGAACGCCTGGAAGCGCCGGTCGAGGTTGTCGGCGTTGACGAACTGCCGCCCGAAGCCCGACGACCCGCGAACGTTCGGTGCGAACACGGTGATGCCGGCGCTGACCAGCTCGCGGTACAGCGGGTTGAACACCGGACGGTCCTGCGCCTCGGGTCCGCCGTGGAAGGACAGCACGACCGCCCCCGGCGCCGGTCCCGTCCGGTACAGCCACCCCGACAACCCGAGACCGTCCTCGGCGGGAAAGCGATGCAGCTCCGGCGACAGCGGTGTCGAGGGCACGACCTGCGGTGGGCCGTAGGTCACGGGCCGCGTGCCACCCGAGGCCACGTCGACCACCCAGATGTTGCGCGGCTGCGACGGTCCCTGCGCTGTGACGAGGAGGCGGCTGCCGTCGACGGACAGCTCACACCAGCCGAGGACCTCGGCGGGTGGCGCGGCCAGCGGGCGGTGGTCGCCACGGCCGATGTCGACCAGCGACAGCTCGCTGCGGCCGCCGTCGACGTTCCACAGCAGTGCCGCGGTGCGTCCGTCGCCGCTCACGGTGAAGCTCTCGAGCTCGGCGTCGTCGCGCTCGCCGAGGACCTCCACCGGCCCGCCGGTGGTCGCCGTCACCATGAGGGCGGCCAGGTCCCGGCCCACGTCACTGCGCAGGAGGACCCGCGTGCCGTCCAGCGCGAACTGCGCCTGGTCGGTCGAGCCGACGTCGTCGGCGGGGACGGGTGCGGTGGTCGCCTGGGTCGCGATCTCGACGATCTCGACCCACCGGGCGGTCCGGGGCCCGTGCCGCACGAGCCCCCAGTGGTGGTCGGGTGAGACGTCCAGGGCGTGCAGCAGTCCGCCGGCGGCCAGCGGCACGTGGCGGCCGGTCGTGGGGTCCAGGAGGAACGCCTGGCTCGCCGACCACTCCCCGGCGGTCGACGCGACCGGCAGCAGCGACGGGCTCCCGTGGCCCCAGGCGCCGAAGGTCGCCGAGCAGTCACCGAAGCCGCCGACCTGGCGTTGGTCCGAGCCGTCCGGGCGCATGATCCAGACCTCGGTCCGAGCAGCGCCGCCGGGGGCGACGGCGTAGGCCAGCCACTGCCCGTCCAGCGACCACCGGACCTTCTCGACCGGGTGGACGCCGCTGCCCGGCATCGTCGGCCGGTCGGCGGGGGACGCCCGCACCCACAGCTTCGGCTCCCCGCTGCGGTTGGACACGAAGGCGAGCCCGACGCCGTCGGGCGAGGCCGTCGCGGACCAGTTCGCGGTGGTCGCAACGGCCGGCTCGGTGTCCGGCGCGAGCGCGGCGGTCGTGGGGACGGGCTCGACGTCCGCCATGGGGTGGACGATGCGCATGCCCGCCTCCCTGGTGCCGCCGCCTGACGATGTCATCCAGCTCCCATGTTCTGCAGCCACATCTCGAGCAGGGCGAACTGCCACAGGCCGTTCGCACCCAGGGTGGTCCGCGTCTCGTTCGGCCCCGAAAACAGCTGTGCAATGTATCCGTCGTCGAACAGGCCGCGCTCCCGCGCGGCGGGCCCGCACAGGGCGTCGGTCACCTGGTCGAGCAGGGGGCCGGCCATGTGCCGGACGGCGGGTACGGGAAAGTAGCCCTTCGTGCGGTCGATGATCTCGTCGGGCACCACGCCGCGGCTGGCGGCCTTGAGGATCCCCTTGCCGTCGTCGGCGAGCTTCAGCTCGGGTGGGCAGGCTGCGGCGAGCTCGACGAGGTCGGCGTCGAGGAACGGCACACGGGCCTCCAGGCCCCACGCCATCGTCATGTTGTCGACGCGTTTGACCGGGTCGTCGACCAGCATCACCTGGGTGTCGAGCCGCAGCGCGGCGTCGACGGCGGTGTCGGCACCGGGACGATCGAAGTGCTCGGCGACGAGGGCCCGGCTGACATCGGTGTCGAGTCGCCACTGCGGCTGCAACGCGGCGTTGAGCTCGACGTGCGACCGATCGAAGAAGGCGTCGGCGTAGCCGTCGAGCGCCTTGTCCCGATCGAGGTCGACCAGCGGCGGGTACCAGCTGTAGCCGGCGAAGACCTCGTCGGCGCCCTGGCCGGACTGCACGACCTTGACGTGCCTGGAGACCTCCTGCGACAGCAGGTGGAAGGCCACGACGTCGTGGCTGACCATCGGCTCGCTCATCGCGCCGATCGCGTCGATCAGCGCGGGGCCCAGGCGGGCGGTATCGATGTGGATCTGATGGTGGTTGCTGCCGAACCGCTCGGCCACGAGATCGGAGTAGACGAACTCGTCGCCCGGCTCGCCGCCGTGGGTCTCGAAGCCTATGCTGAACGTGGTCAGCCCTGCCTGGCCCTGTTGGGCGAGCAGCGCCACGACCAGGCTGGAGTCGAGCCCGCCCGACAGCAGCACGCCGACGGGCACGTCGGCGACCGTGCGACGGTCCACCGCCTGGCGCAGGCAGTCGAGCAGGGCCGCGCGCCAGTCGGCGGCGTCCATGCCGACGCGGTCGCCGCGGGCGAAGTCGACGTCCCAGTAGCGGGTGTCGGTCGTCGAGCCGTCGGGATCGACGACGCGGACGGTCGCCGGCGGCAGCTTCCGCACGCCGGTCAGGATCGTGCGGGGCGGTGGCACGACCGAGTGGAAGCTCAGGTAGTGGTGCAGCGCGACCTTGTCGACGCTCGTGTCGACGTCGCCCGTGGCGAGCAGCGCCGGCAGCGTCGAAGCGAACCGGATCCTCCGCGGTGTCTCGGACACGTACAAGGGCTTGATGCCAAGCCGGTCACGCGCCAGCACGAGGCGTCCGCTCCCGCGCTCGTACAGCGCGAATGCGAACATCCCGCGGAAGCGGTCGACACAGCGGATGCCCCAGCGGTGGTACGCCTTGATCACGACCTCCGAGTCGGAGGTCGAGAAGAAGCGGTAACCGTGACCGTGCAGCTCCTCGCGCAGGTCCTTGTAGTTGTAGATGCAGCCGTTGAAGACCAGGACGAGGTCGAGCTCGTTGTCGACCATCGGCTGGGCCCCCGCGTCGGACCTGTCGATGATCGCAAGCCGCCGGTGGACGAGCGCTGCCGTGCCATCGGTCCACGTGCCACCCGAGTCAGGCCCGCGCGGCTTCAGGCACCCCAGCATCGGCTCGACATCGGTGACGTCGGCCCGTCGTCCGTCCCGCCGCCACTCTCCGCCGACTCCGCACATGGCAACGCTCCCGTGCTCGCTGACGTCGTTCGCTCCGACCGGCCGCGGCCCGCCGCACCATGAGGCCGGGCGTCCTGATCCCTCGCGGACGCATCACGTGTCACGGGGGCGGCGCCCCGGCCGCCAGCACCCACGTGTCCTTCGCGCCACCGCCACGCGACGAGTTGACGACCAGGCTGCCCTCGGGCGCCACCCTGGTCAGGGCGGCGGGCGCGACCCGGACGTCGTCGCCGTGCAGCACGAACGCCCGCAGATCGATGTGGCGTGGCGTCAGCCGGCCGCCGTCGAAGACCGGGTGCGTGGACAGCCGCATCGCCTCCTGGGCGATCCAGCGGTGTGGCGCGGTCCTGATCTGGCGACGGATCGCCTCGATCTCCTCGTCGCGGGCGTGCGGTCCGATCAGCACGCCCTCGCCACCGTAACCGTCGACCGGCTTGACGACCAGTTCGTCGAGCCGGCTGAGCACGTCGGCGCGATGCTCCTCGTCGCCGCACAGGTAGGTGGGCACGTGCGCCAGGAGTGGCTGCTCGCCGAGGTAGTAGTCGATCATGTCGGGTACGTACGCGTACACGGCCTTGTCGTCGCCGATGCCGTTGCCGGGTGCGTTGGCCAGCGTCACGGTCCTCGACGCCACGGCTGACAGCAGTGATGGGCCCAGCGGGCGCCCGTCGGCGCCCGACGCGTGGACCAGGTGGTCGTCGTCCATACGCAGGTAGATCACGTCGACGCGGCGGCGGATGCCGTGGCGCCGCAGGTAGACCACGCGGTCCTGCACGATCAGGTCGGTCGTGCGCACGACGGGGACGTCCATCTCGTCACCGAGCAGCTGGTGCTCGAACCACGCCGAGTCGTTCGGGCCCTCGGTGAGCAGCACGACACACGGATCGGGTGTCGTCGACCCTGCCGGCACGGCCGCGCGCAGCGTGTCACGCAGCATGCTGAAGGCGATCTCGACGTCGCGGACACCGTCGGGCCAGTCCAGGTCCACCCACAGGTGTTGGGACAGCCGGCGGTTGGCGACGGCGTAGCCCAGGCCGGACGGCACGCGGAGGTTGTCCTCCAGCACGTACCAACGTCCGGTCCGGCGGAGCCGGTCCGCCGCGTCGTTCGCGGAACCAGGCTCCGCGAAGTTGCCGGACGCGTCGTGGATCAGGTCCATGCCCGCGACATGAGCGCGCACCGGCTGGTCCAGCAGTGCGGCGAGCGGCAGCAGGCCCGGTGCGCCGTCGATCACCCAGGCTGGGATCACACCGTCGGCGACGATCTGGCGTTCGCCGTAGACGTCGTCGAGGAACGCGTTGAGCGCGCGGCTCCGCTGGATGAGCCCACGCTGGAGCTCGGCCCAGTCATCGGCACGTACCGTCCGCGGCACGATGTCGATCGGATACAGCCGTGTCCTGGCCTGACCCGACACGCGGAACGTCATGTTCCTCGCGCGCTGCTCGTCGTCGCGGGCCTTCTCGCGCTCGCGCAGGCCGAGTGGACCCAGGTCCTCGAGCAACTGCATGAGCGGCCCGTACGGGTGCAGCACCGTACCGTCGGCGGCGATGACCTCGTCACCGCCGAACACGCGGCCCCGCGAGCCGTCGAGCGCGTGGTCCGCGCGGCGTCGGTAGCCGGCGAGCAGCGGCTGGGTCTCGCGCCCGACGGCTCCCTCGGCCTCGTCGCGCCGGCACGTGGCCGCCAGCAGGGCGTCGACGACGTCGGCGAAGCGCTCGCGCCGTGCGAAAATCCGCCGCTGCCAACAGGCGGCGCTGCCCCGCTCACAGGCACGCCCGGCGAGCTGCGAGATCTGCTCCCAGTCGTCGTGCGCTTCAAGCTGGGGTCTCAGGCCGTCGACCAGTGACATGACCGCGTCGCGTGCCGGGACCGGCCGCGCGAAGTCGGACAGGTCCACCAGGTGGCCCTCCAGCCCGGACCGCGCGGCGCGCCACGTGGCGGCCCGCTGCACGGGCCCGCGCACCCACACCAACGGGCGTCCCTGCAGCACCGCCTCGCGCTCACGGAGCACCAGCGCGCGGTACAGCCCGGCCAGCAGCACGATGTCGTCGACGTCCGGGCAGGAGTCGGTGACGCGCAGCTCCAGGGTGGGCACGTGCGCCGACGGGCGCACGTCGAAGTAGATCATCTTGCGGTCCGAGATCGTGCCGGACGAGATGAGCTCGGCGACCAGGTCGTCGTGGTCAGTGGCCGACTGGACCAGGCCACTGGCACCGGCGGTCGGCCAGCGCTGCCACAGCAGCGAGCGGATGCTCGAGTAGCCGCTGTCGGCGCCCATCCAGTACGGCGAGCTGGCGGACAGCGCCAGCAGCACCGGCAGCCAGCGTGACACGCGCTGAGCGACGGCGACCGCCGTGTCGCGGTCGTCCAGGCCGATGTGCACCTGCGTCCCGCAGATCAGCTGCTCGCGCGCCAGCAGCTGGTAGTCGTCGTGCATCTGCTCGAAGCGCGACGTCGGCGTCATGCGCATCTCTTCGGCCTCGACGAGTGGCACGGTGCCGACCGCGGCGATGCCGAGGCCGAGCGTCTCGGCGACGTCCGCGGCCTGCCGGCGCATGCGCAGCAGCGCGTCGCGCAGGTCCTCGAGGTCGGTGAACACGTCGGAGTTGGTCTCGACCATCGAACGGTGCAGCTCGGCGGTGAACTGGTCGGACGGCAGCCGCTCCAGGATCTCCGGCCCCCGCGGCACGAGCTCCCGGCTGTCGAGATCGATGACGTGGAACTCCTCCTCCACGCCGACGGTCATCGGGCTCCCGCCTGTCTTCGCCGCGCCGGCGTGCGCCGGCGTCACGTCGTGCCCGCCGCGCAACTGGTCTCCGGCCACGTCGACCAGCGCGTCGCTGTCGCCCTGCATCGTCATCGCCTCCGCGGGATCCGTCCAGAGCGCGCCCGGCCCGGGCCGGACGCCGCGCTGACCCATGTTTGCCCCGGCGTGCGTCGGTCGGAACGAGCCCGCGTCACATCGCTGTTCCCGCAGCGCGGTCGCCACCCGTCGCGACCGCGGCGCGTGTGCGCCCCGGTGGGCCCCTGGACCGGTGTCGGTAGGAACGAGCCCGCGTCACATCGCTGTTCCCGCAGCGCGGTCGCCAACCGTCGCGACCGCGGCACCTGTGCGCCCCGGTGGGCCCCTGGACCGGTCCGCGGAGGCTCGGGGTCACGGTCGGTGCGGCGTCGACCGCGCCGCGCGCCGACCGCGATCATCAGAACGGCTCGCCCGGTCGGCTGTTGATGGTGACGCCGACCGCCTCGTGGCGTCCGCTATCGTCGACCAGTATTGAACACGATCGCCGACGCCGTGGTCGAGGTGCTGGCCGGCCACCCCGACGGGCTCACCACACCGCGTCTGGTCAAGGCGGTCACGGCGGTCACCGGCGGCGGTGTGTCGCGCGCGGCCGTCGAGCGGGCGCTGGTGCGCGACGGCCGCTTCCGCCGCATCGACGTGCTGGGTCGCGCTACCTGGCTGGTGGACCCCGACGCTGGCGCCCGCACCGCGGTGTCCGACGTGCCGGCGGCCCCGGAGCCTGCTGCGGCCGTCGACCGGCACGACCCGCTGGCCGGGTTGGCGTTGCGGGACTGGCAGGTCAGCGCGTTCGCGGCGTGGGCGGCCGCCGGGTGCGTCGGCGTCGTCGAGGCGGTGACCGGGACCGGCAAGACCCGCCTGGCGATCGCGGCAGTGCGGGCCTGCCTCGCCAACCGCGGTCGCGCGCTCGTGCTCGTGCCGACACTCGACCTGCTCGCGCAGTGGCGTACCGAGGTACATCATCATGTGCCCGACGCACGGGTCGGTCAGCTCGGCGGCGGGCGGGCCGACGACCTCCACGACCACCACGTCGTCATCGCGACGCCGCAGTCGGCGGCCGGGCTGCCGGTCGACCTGCCTCCCGGCGCCGTCGGCCTGCTCGTCGCCGACGAGGCCCACCGCTATGGCGCACCGACGTGGGGTGCCGCGCTCAAGGCCGACTTTGCGATGCGGCTGGCGCTGACGGCGACGTACGAACGCACGGACGACGGCCTGGTCGACGTGCTCGGCCCCTACTTCCGCGGGGTCGTCGCCGCATACGGGTTCGCACAGGCCGCCGCCGACGGGGTGATCGCGCCGTTCGACATCGAGTTCGTGGGCGTCGCGTTGTCCGATCGGGAGCGCGGTGCCTACGACGCGGCCGACCGCCGCGTGCGCGAGCATCGCGCCGAGCTGGTGGCCCACGGTCTGCCGAAGGCACCGCTCGAGCTCATCGCCGCGGCGGCGAAGCTGTCCGCCGAGGGCGAGGGCCGGCACAACGCGCAGATGTCACGCGAGATCGTGGCGGCCCGCGCGTTCCTGTCGGTGCTGCGTGGTCGGCGTGACGTCGCCGCCCAGGCCGCGGCGAAGCTCGCGGTCGTCGAGCGGCTCGCGCCGCGCCTGGCGGCCGAGGGTACACGGACGTTGGTGTTCACCGACACCGTCGCCCAGGCCGAGCAGGCCGCCCGGACACTGCGGCACGGCGGCGTGCCGGCCGACGAGATCCACGGCGACCTGTCACGGGACACGCGCCGCATCCGGCTGGCGCAGTTCCGCAACGGCAACCTGCAGGCCGTCGTCGCGCCGCGCGTCCTCGACGAAGGCGTCGACGTCCCCGACGCCGAACTGGCGGTTGTGCTCGCCGCGTTCCGCACCCGCCGCCAGATGATCCAGCGCCTCGGCCGCGTGCTTCGACTGAAGCCCGATGGCCGTGCCGCCACCCTCGTCATCGCCTACGCGATCGACACCCGCGAGGACCCCGACCAGGGCGCCCAGGAGGACTTCCTGTCGGAGGTCACCGACGTCGCCCGCTCGATCACCAGGCGCCACACCGCAGATCCACGGCTCGGCAGCCATTGACACGTGCGTACGTACTCGCCTACCGTCGGTGCCGCAGCGTGGCGAGGGGGCCGTGGATGAGCGGCACTGCCGCGTCATGTGATCCGACGCACGATCCGCATCTCCGCGAGGCGTCGTGGCTCGATCTCCCACGAGACCGGGAGGACATCGCATCGGTCGGGCCGCCGGTCTGGCGCTGGACGGTGCCGTTGACCACAGCCGGTGTCGAGATCGACGCGTCCTCGGTTCCTTCGACGAGCAGCGCGACACCCAGGACGGTGCGCGTGCAGCCGACTGCGAGATCTGGGTCCGCAGCCAAGACGCGTGGGGCGCAGCAGTCTCCGCGCTCGATGCAGAAGGATGACACGCGGGTGCTGCTCGAGCAGTGGGACGCTGCCCACCCCGATGCCATGTACCTGGAGCGCATTGCCGAAGAGATGCGCATCCTTCGCGATCGCTCCCAGTGGAACCTGACCGCGCTCGGACGCTATGAGCGGCCCAAGATCGATCCACCGTTGACCGACCCCAGGTTCGACGAGGTGGTCCTCGTCACCGATGGCGCCAACGCCGCACGCGCTGCGTCTGATCCCGTCGCCGAGCCGCACGACTGGATGGCACGGCTCCGCGCCGATGAGACGCAAATGCGACCGTCGGGCGGCCGCCACAGCGATGTGGCGATGCTGCACCTGCGCCCTCAGGCGTCGATCCGGTAGGTGAACACGTAGCGATCGCCCGCGATCACGGACACGAAGCACTCGACGGGGCGGTCATCGGCGTAGGCCGTCTGGTAGAGGTCGACGACCGGCACGCCCTGCTCCAGCCGCAGCGCGCGGGCCTCGTGCGGGTAGGGCATGCGGACGCTGAGCCGCTCGACGAAGTGGGTGAGCCGATGACCCAGCTCCTCGAGGCGCGCGTGCGCGCCGCCCTCGCCCATGAACTCCTCACGCAGCTTGCCGACGGCGAGATCGGTCGGCATGTAGCTGTCGGTGAGCTGGGTGGGCATGTCGCCCATCCACATGCGCCGGCGGCGCCTGAACACGTGTGTGCCGGGCTCCACCTTCAGCCACTTGGCGACGGCGCCGGGCGCGCGGACGTCGGCGAGCTCCACGCGGTCCTGGTGCACGTCCCGGTGGGTGTAGCCGCGCGACTCGGCGTCGATCTCCAGGCCGGACCTGCCCTCGTCCCGGTAGTGGTGGCGCGCGAGTCGGTCGTAGGGCTGCCGGACGAGCGCGTCCGCCAGCACGACCTCCTTGACGAACGCGCCGACCCCTCGTTCCGTGCGTACGCGGCCCTCTGCCGCGAGTGCCTGGATCGCGCGCCGGATTGTCGTACGTGTCACGTCGAAGTGCCGCATCAGGGCGGACTCGGAGGGCAGGCGATCACCGGGGATCAGCTCACCACGGTCGATGTGGTCGCGGATGAGGTCGGCGATCTGCTTGTAGACCGGCCGGTCGCTGGCGAGCTCGACCGTTCCACGGATCTCGGTCGTCGTCCTGGGCCCGCGCTGCGCCACCTTCGCGCCGGGTGAGACGACGGTGTCCGCATTCGGCGGGACCACCGTGTCGGGCAGCCGCACGTCGGTCGGGATGCTGTACTCGATCTGGAGCTTGTCGCCGGCGAGGACCGCGAGGAAGCACTCGACCGGCCGACCACCGGCGTAGGCCACCCGGATCTGGTCGATCACCGGCACGCCGGCACCGAGGCGGAGGGTCCGCGCCTCGGACGGGTCGGGCATGCGGAAGATCAGGTGCTCGTCGAAGTGGGTCAGCTGATGGCCCTGCTCGCCGATCCGTGCGTAGGTGCCGCCGGGCCCGGTGTCCCGTTCGCGGATCCGTCCTGTCGCGACGTCGAGCGGGAGGTAGCTGTCGGCGATCTTGGCGGGCTGCCACCGTGCACCCTGCAGGCGGGTGGAGACGACCCGCTTCCGGGCGAACACCTGGTCGCCGGTCGCGAGCTCGAGCAACTCCGCAACATGCTCCGGTGCCGGGATTTCGCCCAGGGTGACCGCCTGGCGGTAGTCGAAGCCCTGCGCGTGTGCGTCACGCTCAAGGGGGCTCACCTCGTTTGTGCCATGCCGAAGGAAGTCCGCTGGGTCGTGGTTGATGAGCCGCTTGGCGTCGGCGACGAAGACGCCGACACCGCGCTCGGTCCTGATGCGTCCCTCCTGCGTCAACTGCGCCAGCGCGTTGCGGATCGTCGCGCGCGACGTGCCGAAGCGGCGCATGAGGGCTGACTCCGACGGTAGCTTGTCGCCCCCGCGCAGCTCGCCGGCGTCGAGCAGGGTGCGCAGCTGGTCGGCGATCTGCTTGTACACGGCGCGGTCGTCAAGGGGATCGACCGGCGGAATGCTCGTCACGCTCGCCACCACGTGCCCCTGACGCGATCGATTGACGCGTGCGTCAACATTACTGCCCACCTGAGTGAAAGGGAAGACAAGAAAACAAGCACCTAAGCACTTGTACACATAAGTACCTGTCGACTATAGTCGATAGTAGAGTCGGCGGCCAGACGGTCGCCGGCCCACCGGAGGACCGGAAGACCCCGGCCACGGAGGTGGGTGATGAGAACCGACAGCCAGTGGATGCGGATCGCGACCGCGCTAGGAGCCGTGACCCGACAGGCGCGCATCGGCGTGGTGCGCAGCGGACGCGGAGGCTCGGCGCCTCGCGTGTTCGCAGACGATCAAGATGCATGGTTGGGACCCGATGACGAGGTCGTCGCCCGGGTCTTCGAACCGGCCGACCTCCTCGACGTCGGGCGGTTCCAGGGCCTCGAGCCGTACGAGCGGATCGCCGAGAACCTGATCGATCTGGCGTGGGACGAGCGGGACGGTCACAACCGGCAGCCGGGTCCGCCGCTATCGATCCTCCTGCACGGTCCGTCTCGGGTGGCCATGGCAGTCCTCGCGCACACGGTGGCGTGGGGCCTCGACGCTGATCTCGTCCAGGTGTTCGCCGCGGCGGTGCTGCCGAGCAGCAACGGCGGGTCGCAGCCGATCGTCGCACCCGCGGTCAACAAGGCGCGGGGACGGCGACGGAGCGTCCTGTTCATCGATCAGCTCGACATGCTGTCCACCGCGGACGGCCACGATGTGAGGAGGCAGCGCGCGATGAACGATCTCGTCGCCGAGGTCCTGCGCCCCGCTTACGGGCGCGCCCCGATCGTGATCGCCGCCTACGTGGGCGACGACGCCCCCGACCGCCGTCTGACCGACCGGTTCGAGCACATCGTGTTCATCGACGTGCCGGAGTCCGATGATGCGGAGGTCGCCCCGGTGCGTCACCGGTCGGCGTCGGCTTCCGTTCGTACGGCGCCCACACATGCGCACGTGCAGCACGGGGGTCAACGATGTGGACCGACCATGGAGTCGGCTGCGTAGGTGGGCGGACGCGGCGAGGGGTTCGAGTCCGCGGATAGGTCAGCGGCCTCCTCCGTGTCGGCGATCTGGGCTGCCAGCCGACATGGTTCGGGCGTGTACTGATGGCCACTTGACGAGGCGCGCCCCACGGTCCTGGCTAGGCAACTACCGCCGTCGGAACAAGAGCACACTCGTCCCGCCATGATCGTGCGGGCGCGCGGGGAGGTCGCGATGTGAGTGTCGGGCAATGCGGTTCCGTGGCCGACGCTGTCGATGCCTCCAAGGACGAAGTGCCGTGCGCCGTATCACCATCACCGATGCCGCAGCATCACGTCAGTGTCGCGGGCGTCGTCGTCGACCCCGAAGGCCGTGTACTTGCGGTCCGTCGTCGCGACAACGGGGCGTGGGAGCTGCCGGGCGCGGTGCTCGAACGAGGCGAGTTGATCGAGGACGGGCTGGCGCGCGAGATCAAGGAAGAGGCTGGCGTCCTGGTCGATGTGGTCCGCTTATCCGGCGTCTACAAGCACATCGCCCGCGGGATCGTCGCCATCGTCTTCTATTGTGAGCTTGCCCACGAGCTCGAGACCGACTGGGCCGAGACCGTCGGTGTGCGTTGGATGGATCGAATCGAGGTCGCGGATCGTATGACCCCTGTGTTCGCCCAGCGAGTTCTCGACGCGCTCGACCGCGGCTCGAACTCGGCCCCGGCGGTGCGGCACCACGATGGGGGTCATTCATCCCGCCGTTGCACATGTCCATCGCGAACAAGCACCGTTCTCGGCGCCGACTGATATGGGATGCACCACACACGGCTGTTCATTCATGCCCGCCCTCGGCCAGAACCACGAACGCATGGCGGCCGTCGTGACGTTTGTCTGGCTCATCTCGTTCATCGTCGCCTGACCATGACCGCGCATGATGCACCCGTCGACGCCAGCTGGCGGCGCATCGTTTCGCCCGATTCGGCCGTCTGAAGGGCCGAACCTCGGACGGGAGGCACAGGTCATGGCCCCAGGTGACGGTCCGCGACGAACGGATGCTGCGCGCACTGTTGCGGCCGTCATCACGCACGTCAGTCACCGTGTGCTCGCCATCCAGCGCTTCGACGATGACGAGTGGCTGCTGCCCGGGGGGCGGGTCTCATCCGGTGAGGACGCTGAGGTCCGGCTCCGGCAGTACGTGCGGGGTGCCACGGGGTTCGAGATCCGGGACCTGGCCACCACCGGCTGCTATCCGAGCGGCCGATGGCGCCGTCGAATTCTTCCGATGCGAGATCAAGGGTGTCGGATCCGACATCACCTCTGGCACGCGGACGATGCGCTGGATGGACAGCCGCGCGCTCGTCGCGCACATGGACCCCGTCAGTGCCAAGGGAATGCTCGATGCGCTCGACGCGTACGCGCACGTCGGGCCAGCTGACCGTGGACCCGGGGCTCGGACGCTGCTCGCCAGCTGACCCTGTCGACGACGCCCCTCCCTCACGGCGCGTTCAGGAGGCGTCCTCCGCGACGTCCGGCGGGGCCGCCGCGCGCAGCTCGCGGTAGAGGGCCTCGGTCTCGGGGGTGAGCCAGCCGCCGTCGGCTTCGACGCGCAGGCGCAGCCGGCGCATGCACGCGTCGACGCCCGCAGGGTCGCCGGCCATGTCCGCGGTGCGCATACGGTCCCTGTGCAGCAGCTCGCTGGTCGGCGCGGCGAGCAGGCCGCGGTCCACGGCCCATGCTGCTCGCTCGACGTCACCAATCGTCAGCGACTGCATTGCCAACCGGTGGGCGATGTCGATGATCATGCCCGCCGTCCGCAGCGCGGTTCCGTCGGCGTGTGCCCACGCCGCTGCGTCGGTGAACGGCTCGCCCCGCACCAGCTCCAGCGCCGTGTAGATGCTGCGGGCCTGGGCCGGAGGCGGCTGGTGGTCGAGCCCGCCGACCAGCTCGTCGCAGCGTGCGAGGTCCGTGGTGACGGTGTCGCTGAGCTCGAGGCGGCCGTCGTCGGTGCGCACGACCGCCGGGTCGGACGTGCCGAGGAGGGCGTCGACCGTGGCAATGGCATGCTCGAGTACATCCGGATCCGGTGTGCGCCCCGGCCGTAGGAGGCCGAGCAGCGTACCGACGTCCGCACCGGTCCGATGGACGGCGAGCCAGGTCAGCAGCTCCGCCGCGTCGGCGTCGATGGTCAGTGAGCGATCGTCGATCGTCAGTGGGCCCAGCAGACCCACGACGCGAATGGACCGCCGCTCGTCGGTCGCCGTTGCCAGTCGCATGTGATCGTCGGCCAGCACCGGTCGCAGCGCTGGCGGTCCGGGCGTCGCGACGTGGCCGTGGGTCGTCGGACGCAGCAGGTCACCGAACCGGTCCCAGTCATCCGGCGTCAGCCACTCCGGCGGGTCGAGCCGGATGTCGTCGGGCCACAGCCGTACCTCGTGGCCACTGAGCTCCACTTGGGTCGCCGGCCCCTCACGACCGGCCACGACGAGGCCGACAGCGGGGTGCGCCGCGGCATCAAGCAGCGCGTGCACGTCGTCATCCGCCACTCCCGATCCGCACAGCACCACGATGCGCGAGTCCGCCCGCTCGACGGCGTCGCCCAATCGCCGGACGCGATCGAGGGCCGCGCCGGCGTCGGCAGCGATCGACACCCGGGCCAATCGTTCGACGAGCGGGTGGTGGCGGCCGACGACGACGATCTCGGCGCCGCGGGCGGCGCCGGCTGCGGCGAGCTCCGCGGTCCACGACGTCATGGCGTCGGCGACCAGATCGTCCGGGCCGCACACGCCGACGCCGGCGACCGCGATGGGATCAATGAGCAGCAGCGCACCTGCGTCCGTGCGGCCGCACGAGACGAGCGCAGGGACGTAGCGACGATCGTGCGTAGCAGGCGCCATCTCGAGCTCCGCTGCGACGATCCACCGCCGGCCGTCGTCCGACGCGGTGACGCCGGGCGGCGTCGTCTGCTCAGCGGTCGAGAGGTGCAGCACGACGTCCTCACCGAGCTCGACCGCACGCACCTCCGGGGCGGCTCCATGCTCGGCGAAGTGCTCGGTCAGCGTGCAGAGCACACGGTCGGTGCGGTGCGTGAGGTCGTGCTCGGCCATTGATCGCAGCCAGCGTTCGAGCTCGGCAGCCTCGGGGTCGACGGGCGCAGGGACGGCACCGACCGCGCGGTGCCGGAGCCGGTGGCGTCGGCGGTTCGCGATCAGCCCGAGGAGCACAGCCGCCAGGACCGCCGTGGCGGCGGGTGCCAGGTTCCAATCGTCGTTGCGTTCGCGTGCGGGTGCCTCGAACCGGGCAGGCGCGAGCTGTCCTCGATGAGGGAGGGCGGGTGGCTCCGAGCCGACGGCGCTGTCGGCGGCTTCCGGCCTCGCCACGGGCGGCGGCAACGTCGAGGGCGTGACCGGGGCAGGCACTGGTGCCGTCGCGCCGCCGGGGTGGTCCGTAGGCGGCCGAGGCGCCTCGTCTCGCGCTCCCGTGCGTGACCCTGCACGTCGGCCACCATGGTCCGATCCCGCACGTGTCCCACCGTCGTCTGACCTGGCACCCTCGCCGGTGCCGTCCGACGATGGCTCCATGGTCGGTAGGCGCAGGACCCATCCTGGGCGGATCAGGTCGGGATCATCGACGTGCCCGCCATCGGGCTGGCGCCGTCCCCGGTTGCGGGAATGGATCTCGCGCCACCGCTCGCCGTCGTCGAGGTGCTCTTCGGCGATGCTCCACAGGTCATCCCCAGCGCTGACCGTGACCCGGGCGGGAGGGGCCGGGACGTTGGCGTCCGGAGGCAGCTCGAGCCGCCACCCCGGGCGGATCAGGGTGGCGCCCCGCTGCAGCCGTCCCCCGTCCGGCTGTGGGCGGTCGATGTTGCGAGCTGCGATTTCCTTCCATCGATGACCCTCACCGAGGGTGCGCTCGGCGATCGACCACAGCGAGTCGTGCGTGCGTACCGTCCACCACGCACCTGTGGTCGCCTGCTGCTCCGGGGGCGGCGCGTCCTCGGGCCGCGAAGTGTGCTGGTCGGCTCTGGCCTCGACGGGCGCGCCTGCGGTCGGCGGCACGGGCGGTGGCTCGGCCGCGGCTCGGGTGGTGACCGATGACATCAGCATCACGGTCGCCACGAGGCGCGCCGCGAGCTGCTGCACCGGACCGAGCCCGGGAAGTGCTTGTGCCACGGTCCGTCGCAGCACCGCTGCGATCTCGAGGATGATGCCCGCCGTGATCGCGGCCCACGTGAGCCACAGGACCACGGCCAGGGCCTGCAGGAGCGTCGTCGGAGCGATCTGCCCGTACCGCAGTGCGGCCATCACCGTCTCGAGCTGTGGCATCGACCGCGGCAGCGGCCAACCGACCGTCACCGCCAGCGCGATGGGCACGCCGGCCACGAGCAGCACCAGCCCGACCCCGGCCGCGAAGCCGGCTGCGAGATCGTGACGTCGTCGGGACGGGCGCATCATGGTCCTCCATCGCTCACACCGGTCGCGGCCCGTGCCTGCCGGGACGCTGTCACCGTCGGATCGCCGACCCCGGCGAGGCCGAGCAGCAGCATCTCCACGCGCATCCGCACGTCGACGGTGACCGTGTCGCCGGTGATCCGGGTGGTCCCGGTGGCTGGCGTCGATGCGAGGTACGCGGCGACCGCGTCGTGGCCGTCGACCGGATCGACGATCGCGCGACCGGAACGCAGTTCGTGCTCATCCACCGCCTGCACGCCCGCGCGGGCGGCGTTGCCGGCGATGTCCGCCGCCTGCCGGCGCGCAGCGAGCAGCCGACCACCGTCGAGCACGAGGGCGGCCGTCAACAGCAGCGCCATCGTGACGATGACGACGAAGACGCTGAGGCTGCCGTCCTCGCGGCGCACTACGGGCCACCGCGGTAGGTGTCGATGACCTCGACGGCGTGGCCGTCGACGGTTCGTTTCCCGGGAAGTCCCAGTCCGGCGACCCCGCTGAGGTCAACGGAACATCGCACGTCGACGCGCACGCTGCCGCCGGGACGCCAGTCGCTCGACGACGTGTCGACGGCCAGCTTCCGGCATGCGACGCCGGACGCGGTGAGGTTGCGTCGCACGATGTCGCGCACGCCGACGAGCTGCGGCCCACGAGCCAGTGACGCGGTCCGCGCGGCTTCGGCGGCGGCCTGGGCGACATCCTGTTGCGCCTGGCCGAGGCGCCCCGCAAACACGACGAACAGCATGCACAGCACGAGCGCCGGTGCCAGGACGGCCAGCTCCGCGGACATCCCACCGTCGTCGCGCGTCATGGCGCGGTCTCCGGGACGAAGCGCTCAACCGGACCCTCGGCACTTGCGCTCACGGCTACCGGCAGGCCCGGGACCACCTGGTGCGCCCGTCCGACGACCGTGGAGGTCACGACCGTCGCGGTCCGCTCGACAGCGACGCGCGGTGCACGCAGGGCACCGAGGTGCCCGAGGAGCGCGTGTGCCGCGGCCTCACCCTCGGCCGCGCCGCCCCGCTCACCCTGGGCGGCCTCGACCGCTTCCTGGGCGCCGGCCTCGGCGATCTGGGCGGCGTGCAGATACAGACCGAACTGGATGGCCAGCAGTATCACGAGCAGGACCGCCGGGAACACGATCACGAGCTCGGTGCTGCCGGCGCCATCGTCGTCAGCGATACCCGCCCTCCTCGGACACCCCCACGGCCCCAGCCAGCCAACACGCGCCGCCGTCAGCCGCCGAGGTTCATGCCGTTGGCCTTCGCCGTCACCTTCTCGGTGATAATCGCGACCACCACGATCGCCAGGGCCGCCAGCGCCGCGGTGATCACCACCGCCTCGGTCGATAGCGCGCCGCGCTGCTCGACGGCGATGCGACGGCGCACGGCAAGCAGCTGGACGTGCAGCCAGAGCAGGGAGATCATGTGCGTTCCTTTCGTTCACAGCTCACCAAGGACGACCCAGACCGCCGGGAAACCGACAAACAACATGAAGGCGACGGCCAGCAGTGCGACGGGCACGCTCATCTGCTCGGTGACGGCGCGGGCCCGGGTCTCGACCGCCGTCAGCTGCGCCGAGCGCAACGCCCGCGCCCGCTCCGTCAAGGTGATGCGGACCCGTGCCCCCTGTTCGCCGGCCAGTTGCAGGCTCGTGGCGAGCTGTGACAGCTCGTCGATCTGCAGCCGGTCACCGAGCAGTCCCAGCACCTCCCACGGTGTCTGGCCGGTCAGCCGGCACCGGTCGAGCGCGGCGCGCAGGCGCTGCTGGGGCCACGCGTCGCCGAGGGATGCCGCGGCGTGCAGCGCGGACTCGGTCCCCGCGCCGCCAGCGAGCAGGACCGCGGTGACGTCGAGGAAGCTCGACAGCGCGTGGACGAACTCCGCGCGACGCTCGGCCGCGAGCCCCCGCAGCTCGATGTCGGGTGTCACGAACCCGATCAGCGCCAGGCAGAGCGACACCATGGCGACAGCGCCCGGACGGACGCCGACACCGGCGAGCGCGGACACCCCGGAGGCGGCGGCGGGCAGCGCGGCGAGCGTCATGGCGGCACTGAGCTTGCGGACCGCATGCCGTTCGGGTGTCCGCCCGACGAGCTCAAGGTCCGCTGCCGGTGCCCGGTCTGCGGCCCACGACGACAGGGCGGCGATCTTGGCCCGGCGACGTGACGGCCGGTCATCGGAACGCACGGGGCCGGGACGGTCGAGCGCCGCGAGGGCACCGCGGAGTCCGGGGGGTCGCGGCCGCAGGCTGCGGACGAGCAGCGTGACACCCAGGCCCAGCCCCGCGCCGAGCAGCAACACCACGCTCATGCCCGTCGTCCTGAGTCGGCACCCGGCGCCTGCGCCAGCAGTCGCGCCGAGGGCAGGTCGATGCGGTCCAGGCGTCCCAGCAGCATGAGCGACGACGCGACCACCCCACCGACGACGGCGAGCCACAGCTGGCCCTCGACCGTGCCGTACGGCGCGAGGTAGTCGGCACTGAACGTGAGCAGGGCGCCGCAGAACACGGCCGTGATGATCAGGACCAGACGGGTCGCCGAGCGGACGTGGGCACGTCCCGCATCGACGCTCGCCCCCATGGCGACCTGCGCCCTGGTGGCCTCGACGAGCGCGGCCAGCAACCGGCTGAGGTCCCGTGTCTCGTGCTCCCCCGCGGTGATCAGTGCCGCTGCGAGCAGGTCAGCCGTCGGATCGTCGACGTCGTCGGCGAAGCCGCGCATCGCGTCTGCCATCCTCTGGTGCTCGAGCCGCCCCGCCAGCCTCATGACCGCGGGCGCGATCACCGGTGGAGGCCGGCGCGCGGTGACGACGATCGCCTCCTCGAGGCCGGCCGCGCCGGCCATCGTGTCACGCAGCATCTC
>DATHVN010000237.1 GCA_035461305.1 Euzebyales bacterium
GGGGGCAGGAATTCCGACCAGTAGACCGCGCCGGAAGGGCTAACGGTTGCGAACAAGGTGACCGGAACGTGCCACACCGCCCACATCGCGCCCACGATGAGCCCCGTGGTGAGGACGCTGTGACGCGGCCTTACCGTGGGCACAGCGAATCCGGTCCAGCCCAACTCCTCCGAGAAGGCGCCCACAGCACCGATCGTGAGCCCGGACAGAAGCAGGGCGCCGATGTTGTCTGTGGTGTAGGCGTCGGGGACAAAGACCGGGGAGATGAGCGAAAGCGCGAGGAGAATGGGCATCACCAGAAGCGGCACGGTCGCGAGAGCGACCGCGTACCAGCGG
Organism: Euzebyales bacterium; assembly: GCA_035461305.1. NCBI lineage: Bacteria > Bacillati > Actinomycetota > Nitriliruptoria > Euzebyales > Euzebyales bacterium. The sequence continues at coordinate 337 of DATHVN010000237.1, forward strand.
GCGCCCACCCGCCACCTGAGCAACCGTGATCGGAACTCGCGAAGACCCGTTCTTCCGTGGACGAAGGCGGTCATCAACGGGCCCGCCACGCTGGGGCCGGCAAACAATGCCAACCATCGCGCGGTCCGGGTTCGCCAGTGGCTCAGCGCAGGGTCGGCGGCCACACTTGCCCCGCGAATCGTGGCTTACCGCACCTTCAGTATCGGACAACCGAGCACGGCACGTCAGGGTCGTCCGCACGGTTCGCAGGGCCCTTCGGCATGGCAATCCGTCTGCATGAAGTCACGGCTCATCGCTCACCGCTCCCGGAGTGACCTCAGCCCATCGCATATCCGGAATTACCGTCGGGCTTGTTCGGTGTACTCCGGACCCGTCCCGTTCACGTCGATCGCCGGCATGACAAGGTGCTTGTGACGATCCAGGCTCGCAGTTCATCCGACCGCAGCCTCACGGGTGGGGCGTCAGCGCCGCTTGCGGCGTCATGGTTCATCACGATAGCGCCGCGGGCCTTTAAGGACCCGCGCGGGCAGGCGGAGGAGGTCCTTGATGCGATCAAGGATCGCACCGACGGAGATGCCCACCCGCCGCAGCGGTCTCGAGAGCAACCACACGATGGGATACAGGAGGAGCGCGAGCAGAGCCAGCAGCAGAGCCACCGGCAACGCAACCACCAGCAGGACCAGCCAGAGCAGGAACTTGACCATGGTGCCTCCTCCTCGACACACGCCCCATGGGATTAATTGCACCGTACAAGCCGGAGGGCACCGGTACCAAGGTCCGTCACGACCGCATGCGGCGTAGCGCAGCCGCCAACGCCGGAAGACCGCTGCAACCGGCGGCAACCCCGGCTACAGCATGCTTATCGCAGCGCGGCGTCGGCGACCATCGTCGCGCTTGCCCTTCATTTGGCGGATGATCCGCGCCACACCCGTCGGTGGAGACGTGCTGCGTCAACGGGTGACCCTGGCGTCAGCGCGGCGGATCCTCACCGGTGAGCCCGTCGACCGACTCGCGGGTGAGATCGGCGTGACCGACGTGCCGCGCGTACTCCTCGATGATGTCGATCAGGACGCGACGCAGACTGGGTGCGTCATCCCAACCGGTAAATCTGACCAGTTGCCCGAGATCGCCGTCGGCCAGCACTGCGGTGACCGCCGCGCGGGAGCGCTCCACGGCATCCTGCCAGAGCGCGAGCAGTTGTTCTGGCGAGTCGCTCGCGGCCGAGTGCCACTCCCAGTCGGGGTCATCGAAGTCGGCGTCCGGCCACAGCGATCGCATGTCCCGACCGAGCAGACGTCGCGAGAAGTAGACGTCCTCGATCAGAGCCAAGTGCTTGACCAGCCCACCCAGCGTAATCGTTGATGCGCCGACGGTCGCCTGCATGCCAGAGCGTCCAGCCCAGAGCACTTCCACGCGAAGGTCGCGCGCTGCCGTTCGAGGGAGCCCAGCAGCGTGGTCGTCTCGTCGCCGGCCACAGGCGGCTCCCGGAGGACGTTCTCGTTTGTGTCAGCCCACGCCCGCGACGGTACTGCACGCCTGCGCACGACACAGGTTGCGCCTGCCATGACCGATCCTACGAAGCCGTCAGCACCGCCTGGCGGATGACTCCGGCGCTGGTCGTGCACACACTCAAAACAACATCACGGCGCTGTGCCGCTTCTCAACCGCGAAATGAAGTCGTAGGCGCCGTCACACACCGTCCCGTCCCAGCGCAGCGTGACGCACGCGCCGGTGGCGTGTGAACAGCAACCTCGACGTGGGCCTCAGCCTGCCGCGGGCGCGCCCGCCACGCTGCTGCCCGGGAGGAGCCGCAGTTAGGCGGCGTCGCGATCATAGGGCGTGACCGGCATCGCGCGCACGCTTCCGTCCTGTCCCACCTCGAGTTCGACGGTGACACGCGTCGTCGGCGGTCGAAGCCCCTCAGCGATCAACTGCCGCGCGAGTGTCGTGTGGCCGATCGTGGTGCCCGACACGCGGCTGCGTCGTTCGGCCTCGCGCGACAACGCTTCCGCCAGGTCTGGGTCAATCCGCACACTGAGCACGGCGCCCAGACGCTTGCTGGGCGGCGGCGCGTCCGACTCCAGTGGAGGAACCTTCCCAGGTGTCAAGGTCTTCGTCGCCGCGTTCGATGCGCTCGACCAGCTCCTGCTCCTCGTCCGGCGTCATCCGTGGCATGACCTCGCCTGCCTTTCCACGCGGTCACCGCCCCGCAGCCCCGAGCCGCCTCGTCGGCCCAGGTCACCAGGACCCGCAGCGACCGACCGGCATCGGTGCGACCGTCCATCGCGTACTGTGGCGCGGCCGCGCTTGTTGCGCCGCCACGTTGGCTCGTCGGCGAGCACCCGCTCGACTTCCCGTGCTGTGAGCCCACGCCGGGCGAGGTGCTGCTCGCTGGTGTCCCAGTCGAAGAACGCTGGATAGGGCGGGTCGGGAGAACTCTCGCAGCGACGTAGCACATTGTATGACACCGAGACCCGGGGTCGACAGCCTACACGACGGCCGCGCGCCTGTGCGTAGCATGTGCCTATGTGGCAGGCGCCGTCATAGGGCGGACACGGCCGTACACCGAACCTACGAAACCCCAGCTCAGCGGCACGCGATGCCCTGCCGGGCGCGCCTCGACTGGCCTGACACCAACGCACGCCGATCGACGACTGCTCGCCGTGCTCAGCCAGCGAGGGCGGCGAAGACTTCGTAGACCATGAAGGCTGGCCAGAACAGTCCCTGGACCACGGCCAGCACATACTCCCAGAAGGTGTCCGCCTGTTGCCAGAAGAACACCAAGGCTCCGAAGATGCCCAGACCGTAGATGGCACCGCCACCGGCGGCGCCCGCTGTGCTGTTGCTCATCGGACTTCCTATCTGTCGAGGCACGTGGCCGCGACTGCGAGCGATCCGAATGGTCTTCGGCAGCGAAGCATGCCGAGTTGGAGTGGCCACGGCGAGCTTTCCGGGTTCGCCGCCAAACCCGGCCCCTTCAGGTCCCGGATGCGCCGTGCGCGACGTCGCCGATGACCGCGGCGAGCTCCTGCGGGCGCGACCACATCGGCCAGTGGCTCGTCGGCAGGTCGACGTACGTCACATCGCGCAACTCGGCCAGGGTCGAGTGCGCCCGTCGCCGGGCCGGGGTCGACGTAGACCATCGCCGCGATCCGCTCCGACATGCGGTCGGCGACCGCATGGCCGGGGCCCCGGTACCGCTGTGCACGGCAAGCACAACGGGACGCCCGGCCACTGTGACCGCCTCACAGATCGCGTCGACGTGGTCGGCAAGCGTGATCGAGGACCGATCGGCGTCTGCCGACTCGAGACCGGGCAACGTCAGCGCCGTGACGTCGTGACCGTCGGCGCGCAGGGCAGCGGCGACCTCGTCCCACGCCCATGCTCCGAGCCAGAACCCGGGAACCAGGACAATCGGTGCGGTGTTCACGTCTCCGATCCTTAGGTCAGTGACCGACGTTCCGAGTCCTGGGGACGGCCCACAGAACAGGCGGTTGCGACCGTGAACGCCAGCCCGACTGCCGGTTCGCACCTCCACCCACCGCGTTCTCCGGCAGCGCCAACCGCCTGGGTGCCAAGGCGAAGCCCAACGGAGTGCCGTGACGCGGACGCGCCTCATGCAGCGTCGTGATGAGCTCGCGTCATCGGTTGCCCTGGAAATCGGTCTGCACATCGTACAGCGCCTGCAGCTTCAACCAGAACCGTGGCCGAGACTCCGACGGCTTGGCCGCTCGAGTGCACTTCAGGAACGCGGGGCACTGGTCTGTCGGATCCGTTGTCCGGACCGCCGCCGCCTGAAGAGCGCGACAAGGACGTGCTGGCGGTCCTGAACGCCAGCGGACTCTGATCGCGCGGTGCTCGCGGGCGTGTCCGAGGGATGTGCCTCGCCACAGTGTCCGCGCGACCTATCCGAAGCGCACGCGAGCGATGGTCTTGTGCGGGCCGATCGTCGGTGGACCGACGGCGGACCACCCGTCAGTGAGCGGTGGCTACAGGGGCCGCGCAGTCCAAGGGTGCGCTCGAGCACTGGGTGATGGCAGGACGCTCAGGCTGGGGTCGCCCACATCGGCGGGGACCAACGACCAGCTGGGATGGTCGAGCGGGTACGGCGAGCCCATGCATGGCCAGGGAGCTCCATCGAGGTGTGGACGCGGATCGACCTGCGTGACGTGCTCGGCGTGCCCGCCCCGCGGCTGGGACGAGATGAACACCGGACGCGTCGGCGGGCATCGTGGCCGAGTCGCTGACTGCCCGCGGGCGGCTCAGGCGGCGTCCGATGCCGACGGCTGCTGGGGTGCGAGCATGGGGTGGCAGCCTTCGGGAACGTCTTCGAGGTGGGCCAGGACGGTGCGGAAGATGTCGCGCAGATGGTGGACCTGGTCCCGGTCGAGATGATCGAACAGCGCGGTCCTGACCTGTTCGACGTGTCCCGGTGCAGCGGCGACCAGCGCGTCGTAGCCGGCGTCGGTGAGTGTCGCGACGACCTGCCGGGCGTTGTCGGGGTGCCGGCACCGTCGCACCCAGCCGCGGTCCTCGAGGCGTGCCACGGCATGGGACAGCTTGCTGGGTGACGAGCGCGTGTACTCGGCGATCTGACCCATCGTCAGGGACCGCTCCGGTACCTCTCCCAGCAGTCCGAGGATGGCGTAGTAGCTGTGTGGCATGCCGGCGTCGCGCTGCAACTGCCGGTCAAGGGACTCCTGCAGCAGGACGGCGGCGTACAGGTAGGTCCGCCAGGCCTCCTGCTGCTCGTCGTCCAACCACCGCGGCTCGCTCATGCGCCCATCGTAACCGTGGGTGCTATCTTGCTTGAACCCTCAAATGAGGCATCGACCCGGTCGGTGCGACGTCGGGGACGTCAGCGAACAGGAGCGTGTCATGCAGGCAGTGGTGGTTCAGGGGCCGGACCAGGAACCGGTCATCGCCGACGTACCAGAGCCGCAGGTCTCCGCTGGACATGTGCTCGTGCGGGTGCAGGCAGCGGGACTGAACGCGATCGACAACGCGATCGCCAGCGGCATGATGCGGGGGATGATGGAGCATGACGACCCGGTGGTGCTCGGCCGCGACGCCGCCGGCGTCGTCGAAGCGGTTGGCGAGCAGGTCACCGATGTCACTGTCGGCGATGCTGTGGTCGGCCACGTGTTGCTCATCCCACCGATCAAGCACGGCACGCTGGCCGAGTACGCGGTGCTGCCCGCCCAGACGCTGGTGCCGCTGCCCGACGGGCTGGATCCGCTCATGGCGGCGGCAATCCCCTTGGCCGGGGCCGCAGCCGTCGCCTGTGTCGAGGCCGTCGGACCGCAGCACGGCGAGGCGGTGCTGATCGCCGGAGCCAGCGGTGGTGTCGGGTCCTACGCCGTGCAGCTGGCCGCACGGCGCGGCGCGACCGTCATCGCCACCGGGCTGCTTGAGGACGCCAACCGGCTCCGCCGTCTCGGTGCCGACCATGTCGTGGACTACCGCGACGACGTCGCGCAGCAGGTCAGGGCCGCCCACCCCCACGGGGTGGACGCCCTCATCGACCTGGTCAGCTTCACTCCGGATGCCCTGGTCGCCCACACCGCGCTGTTGCGCGACGGTGGTCGCGTCGCCACGACCACGGGCAGCGCCGATCCCGACGCGCTCGCAGCCCGCGACATCACCGGCACCAACATCATGGCCACACCTGTCGCCGACGTCGTCGGCCCCCTGGTCCAGCAGGCGGTCGACGGATCCCTGACAGTCGACGTCGGCCGGGTCCTCGATCTGCCGGACGCAATCGAGGGTCTGCGGACGTTCGCCTCCGGGCACACGCGGGGCAACATGGTCGTGCGCATCGTGGAGGCGCCGAAGTGACCTCCTTCGGCGGATCCTGCAGGGCCCCGCTCGCGGGTTTCCTCATCGCCAGGCTGATGAAGGCCGCAACTGCGTCTTGATGGCGGCGTGGAAGAGACGAGCTGCTCGCCAGCCACGGGGTCGTTGATGTGGCGTTCATCGCCTCACCGACCGGTTCGGGTGCTGGGGGTTCCTCGACCTCTGGAGGACAGGTGCCGCCCCGTCATTCACCGACGACGACCTCGGGTTCCTGGCAAGGATCCGCGATCCGGTCACGACAGCGACGCGTCGCTGCCAGTTGGCGAGGGCCTACGACCTCAGTGCGTGCGAACGCGAGGTGCTGCAGCACCTCATGACTCGACACACGACAGGTCGAGCAGCGGATGTACTTTCCGAGCACACCGTGCAGGACCCCCCCGAAGACGTCCTTCCACAACGGACGACCCTGTGTCGCGAGTGCTGGACACGTGACCCCCAGCACACGCGAGCACACAGCGGGCACGGGGAAGCAACGTCACGCCGTCGGGTCACGGTTGAACAGGTGCCTGGACCACGCGTACCCGCCGAGACCGATGGCGACGGACCACAGGACCGCCAGCACGCCGTCGCTGCCGATCGCGGTGCCGAGCAGGAGCCCGCGGACGGTGTTGATGATCGGGGTGAACGGCTGATGCTCGGCGAACCAGCGCATCGCCGCCGGCATCGAGTCCGTCGGGACGAACCCGCTACCAAGGAACGGCAGCAGCATGAGCGGCAGTGGCAGGTTGCTGGCCGCCTCCACCGTGCGGGACACCAGCCCGAGCGCGACCGCCAGCCAGATCACGGCGAGGCTGATGCCCACCAGGAGGACGGCCGCGGCCAGCCACTCGACCCAGTCGGCCGTGGGGTCGAAGCCCAGGAGCAGCGCCACACCGATCACGAAGGCGAGCGCGATCACCGTCTGGATCAGGTTGCCGAGCACGTGCCCGGTCAGGACCGATGCCCGGGCGATGGCCATGGTTCGGAAGCGGTTCATGATGCCCTCGGTCATGTCCATGGCGACCGAGATCGCCGCTCCCTGGGCGGCACCGGCCACGGAGATGAGCAGGATCCCGGGGGTGATGTAGGCCAGGTAGTCGTCCCGCCCACCGGATACTCCGACGAGACCGGCACCCATCGTGTCGCCGAAGACGCTGACGAAGAGCAACAGCAGGACGATCGGCACGCCGATGGTGGAGGCGGGACCGACCGGATAGCGCAGGTTGCGACGCAGGTTGCGACGCAGCATCGTCGTCGAATCGCGGACGGCATGCGGCAGGGCGCTCATCGCGGGCGCTCCTGCTGCGTGCTGCTGCCGGTAAGCGCCAGGAAGACGTCGTCGAGGTCGGGCGTGTGGACCGACAGCTCGCCGACCGCAATCGCCTGGCGGTCCAGCTGATCGAGCAGCTCCCGCAGCGACCGCAGGCTGCCGTCGCTGGGGACCTGCAGTGCGAGGGCTCCGTCGTCCCGTGCGACCGCGCCGAGGTGGCGGACGGCCGCCTCGAGGCCGCTGGGGTCAGAGAACCGGAGGCGGATGTGACCGCCGCGGACGCGACGCTTGAGCTCGGCTGCGGTTCCCTCCGCGACGAGCCGTCCGCGGTCCAGCACCCCGATGCGATCGGCGAGCTGGTCCGCCTCCTCGAGGTACTGGGTCGTGAGGAAGACCGTGACGCCGCCGGCCACGAGTCGGCGGATGATCCGCCACATGGTGTGGCGGCTGCGTGGGTCGAGGCCGGTCGTCGGCTCGTCGAGGAAGATCAGGCGCGGCGTGCCGACGAGCGTCATCGCCAGGTCGAGGCGGCGGCGCATGCCACCGGAGTAGGTGGCGGCCGGCTTGCCGGCGGCGGCGGCCAGGTCGAACAGGTCGAGCAGCTCCTCGGTGCGCCGACGGCCCTCCTCCCTGTCGAGGTGGTGCAGGTCGGCCATGAGCCTCAGGTTCTCCTCACCGGTGAACAGCTCGTCGATCGCCGAGAACTGTCCCGTGACGCCGATCATCCCGCGGACCGCATCGGGGTCACGGGCGACGTCGATGCCGGCGATGCGTGCCTCGCCGGCCTCGGCACGGATGAGCGTCGACAGGATCTGGATCATGGTCGTCTTGCCGGCGCCGTTGGGGCCGAGCAGCGCGAAGACGGTTCCCTCGGCAACGTCGAGGTCGATGTCGTCGAGGACGACCTGATCGCCGAAAGATCTGGTGAGACCGGTCACCGCGATGGCAGGCGTGGGGTGGGCCACGGGAGCCTCGTGTGTGTCAGCGCTCATGGATCGCTCCACTGGGACGGCGGATCACGATCTCGCCGATGGATGTGCGGGCGCGCACCCTGACGGTCGCGACCGATGGATCCGGGTCACCGGCGGCGTCGAGCGTGTTGCGGACCTTGCCGGCCGTCGCGCTCACGTCGAGCCAGGCGGCGGTGCCCTCCCGGATCCCGACCTCCAGGTCTCCCACCTGGGTCTCGAGCACGACCGAGCCCTGCACCACCTCATCCAGCCTGACGTCACCGTTGGCGGACTTGGCGCCCACGCCGGCACGCGCGCGGCCGACCGCGATGTCACCGTTGGCTGCTCGGACGCGCAACTCGTCGTTGGCGTCACCGATCCAGGTGTCGCCGTTGGAGTTCTTGACCACCGCGGTGCCGCCGAGCTCCCGCAACCGCACGTCACCCGAGCCGGCGATCACATCAGCGTGGCCCGTCACGCACTCCACGGTGATGTCGCCGGAGCCGCTCTTGAGGCTCAGCACACCGGTGTCCTGGAGTTGGATGTGACCGACGCCGGTCTTGATCCGGCAGTCACCGAGGCGACCGGTGCCGTGGACGTCGGCGGACCCGACGACGGCGTGCAGGTGCGAGCCGCTCGGCAGCTGGATCGTCACGTCGATCGATCCGCCGCCGGTCCGGCTCCACCAGGAGCGCAGCTTCGGAGCCTTCACCAGGAGCCGGTCGTCGACGAGCTCGACGCGTGTCTGGTCGGCGGCCCGGCGGTCCTCGTCGTTCGAGGCGTCGCTCGGAGCCACCTCGACGACCGTGGCATCGCGGTCGCCGGCGCTGACCCGGACGCTGCCGAGGACGAGATCGATCGTGGCCGAAATGGGCTCGGGGGTGTCGAAGGTCGGCATGGGGATGACCCTCCTGTTGTCACGGTGTGCAACGGTGGCGGTCGGAGCGGGACGGCGGCACCATCAGCGGACCCAGCCGGTGTAGGCCTCACCGACCCGACCGCCGCGCTGGCGTGGTCGCCCGTCCCGGTCGCCGCGCGCCACGGCTGATGCGACCAGCCGCACGAGCCAGGTGTTCACCGACAGGCGCTCGCGGCCTGCTGCCTGCTCGACGGCGGCCTTCAGCTGCTCGGGTAGGCGAAGGTTGATGCGCGCGGTCGCACCGTCGTCGTCCGGTGGCGCGGACGGCATGGGCACGTCCGCGCTCGGTGCCACCGCGTCGTCGGTCGGCGGCGGTGTCACGATGAAGTCCGGCTCTCCTGCGCGCAGGCGCAGCTCGACGGAGCCGGGTGCGAGCTCGCGGGTGATCTCGTCGGCGGCGTCGGACAGCACGTCGAGCAGCATCAACCTGATTGCGGAGCCCAGCGGAGCGGTGAGGCGCTCGGCGAGAGCGCGGGCGTCCTCCCCGCCGGCCTCGGCGGCCACGGACAGCTCGCGACGAAGGTTCTCGGCATAGGGCGTCAACTCCATGACCGCCATAATGGCATCACTTTGGTGTCGATGCAAGTGGCACTTTGATGTCACCTTGATGTTCCTTCTGGCTGTCGCATGGTGAGCAGGGGCGTCGGCACCACCGTGATGGCGGCAGCGGACGCGGCGCGGCGGGGGGACGTCGGTGGATCACGCGTGGCCGTGATGACCACGGCGTGCGGGAGCACCTGCCGGGCCTGACGGTCGTCCGGGCGTCCGTCGTCGGTCATGGTGATGCCGTCCGTGTGCGCGTCGGAGGGCCGGTGGTCGACGAGGGCCCGGTCGACGCTCCACGACGCACGGGGTGGGAGCGCGGGGGTAGGTTGACACAGACCCGGACGCCGGACATCGACGGCGTCGGCGATGACGTTTCCGGAGTCCACATGGCACACCTGCGCTGCGACTTCTTCTCCGATGCGCTCGAGCTGTCGACGTCGATGACGGTCGTCCTGCCGCAGCCCACCACGTCACAGATCGGCATGACCGGGACGGCACCGGCAGGCGATCCTCCCGTGCTCTACCTGCTGCACGGGTTGTCCGACGACGACACGATCTGGCTGCGGCGCACGTCGATCGAGCGGTACGTCGCGCCCCTCGGCCTGGCGGTCGTGATGCCACAGGTCCACCGCAGCTTCTACCTCGACGGTGTGCACACCGGCCGCTACTGGACGTTCGTCGCCGAGGAGCTGCCCGACATCGTCGCGCGGTTCTTCCGCGTGTCGGTTCGCCGTGAGGACACGTTCGTGGCCGGCCTGTCGATGGGCGGGTACGGTGCGCTGCGCCTGGCGCTTCACCAGCCCGAGCGTTTCGCCGCCGCCGCCAGCCTCTCGGGCGTGCTGGACGTGCCGTCGTTGCAGCAGCAGAGCGGCCGCGACCAGCTGATGACGGCGGTGTTCGACGGTCGCGACGCGGCCGGATCCGACGACGACCTGATCGACCTGCTCGGTCGGGTGGACGCGGCGACGCTGCCGGCGCTGTACGTCGCGTGCGGCACGGAGGACCCGGTGGTCGACGGCAACCACAGGTTTGTCGAGGCCGCCTGTGACCACGGGGTCGACGTGACCCCGTCGTTCGGGCCCGGCGAGCACGAGTGGGAGCTGTGGGATACGACGATCCGGGACGTACTTGCGTGGCTGCCGCTCGCTTACCACGGCACGACGTCGGCCGATGGGACGATCCGGCCGGCGGGCACGTGACCATCGGCCCGGCCGGGGAGCGCGGGACGCCGTACGGTTCCGACCACGCCATCGACCATGGAGGGTTTCATGACAGCAGGCAGGATCGCGATCGTCGGCGCCGGCAGCGTGGGCGCCAACCTGGCCTACGCATGCCTCATCCGAGGCGTCGCATCGCAAGTGGCCATGTTCGACCTCAACGCTGCGAAGGTCGGCGCCGAGGTGCTCGACCTGAACCACGGCCTGCAGTTCGTGCCGTCGGCGACCGTGGTCGGCTCCGATGACATCGCGGTGTGCGCCGATTCGGACGTGGTGGTCATCACCGCGGGCGCGAAGCAGAAGTCCGGCCAGAGCCGGCTGGACCTCGCCGGCGCCAACGTCCGGATCTGCCGCGAATTGGTCCCGGCCCTCCTCGACGTAGCGCCGGACGCGCTCCTTCTGCTCGTGACGAACCCGGTCGACGTGCTGACCTACGCGACCCTGAAGTTCTCGGGCCTGCCGCCCAACCGGGTGCTGGGGGCGGGCACGGTGCTCGACACGTCGAGGCTGCGCCTGCACGTCGCACGCCACTGCCGTGTCGCCGTCCAGAACGTGCACGCCTACATCGCTGGTGAGCACGGCGATTCCGAGATCCCGCTCTGGAGCTCGGCCACGATCGGCGCGGTGCCTCTGCTGGAGTGGAGCGCCCCGGACCGTCCCGCCTTGGACGAGGCCGCCCGTGACCGCATCTTCCGCGATGTCGTGACCGCTGCCGAGACGATCATCCGTGGCAAGGGCGCGACCAACTACGCAATCGGCCTCGCCGGCGCCCGCATCCTCGAGGCAATCCTACGCGCTGAGCAGGCGGTACTGCCGGTCAGCTCACTGCTCAGCGGCGACGGGCTCGACGACGTGTGCCTGTCCATGCCCTCGATCGTAGGCCGGCATGGTGTGGCGGGCAGGCTGCCGGTCCCGCTGTCCGACGACGAGCTCGCCGGTCTGCGCGCTTCGGCCGACACCGTCAGGGGCGTCATCGGGTCCCTCGGCCTGTGACCCGAGGGGCCCCGGCGTCCCGTCCCGTGTCCGGACATGAATGCGAGGGTGCGGGGACTCCGAAGAGCATCCCCGCACCCTCGATGCGTCGCGGGCTATTCGAGGAAGCGGTACCGCTGCACCAGCGGCAGCTGCTCCCACGCGCGACCAAGGCCCCAGGTCCGACCGGCGGCGGCGATCGCGAGCACGCCCAGGACGAGCGCGTAGATGATGTGGTCGTCCATGAACGGGTTGTTCTCGAGCGGGAGCTCGGCCGCCCACATCAGCATCAGCATGATCGCGCCCGACACGGCGGCGATGCGCATGCCGATCCCCAGGATCAGCGCGAGCCCGACGCCGAGCAGGCCGATCATGAACAGCCAGTCGGCGAATGGGCTTGACAGGCCGGCGAAGAAGTCGTGGAAGGTCTTGCCCTCGGTCGCGAAGTTCAGGAAGCCGAACGTCGGCGACCCTCCGTTGATCCAGGCGTCAGCGGGCTCTGTCGCGAACCCCAGCCCGAACGTCTTGTCGAGGAATGCCCACAGGAACACCCATGCGAGCGAGATCCGGACCACCGCCATCAAGCGGCGGGCGGCCAGGAGGCGCGCGGCATCGCCGGAGTCGGCCCGCGCATCGGCATGCGAGGCCGCCCCGGGTGTGGCGATGGTTGCCATGGTGTCGCCCTCCTTCTGCTCCGAAGCGATCACCGCACACCATCCCGGAGCGACGCCCGCCATGCCGGGCCGTGTGCACCGCCACCGACGGGACCTTCGGCGGCGTCCGCCGGACGTTTGCGCGTGGCCGCGCGCGGACATGACCATCCGCGATGATCGGCGGGACCATCGTCCCTCCTGGGCCCGAGCGGTCGGGTGAGACTGCGGTTGACGCCAGACGACTGGGGGCACCGTGACCACGAGCGACGATCTCGTCGAGCTGTCGAACGAGGAGTGCCTGCGGCTGCTGACGGCACACCGGCCACGACTGGGTCGGCTGGGCTTCATGTCGCAGGGCCGGGTCCTGGTGTTCCCGATGAACTTCGTACTGATCGACCGCCGCCTATACTTCCGCACCGCACCGGGATCGAAGCTGCTTGCCGCGCTACGCATCGACCGGGTCACGTTCGAGATCGATCACGTCGACGAGGTCTGGCGCGAGGGCTGGAGCGTGCTGGCGTTCGGGCGCCTGCGGCAGGTCACCGACCCGGAGGAGCTCGCCGAGCTCGCGGAGCGGCCCCTGCGGCCGTGGGCGAAGGGCGACCGCCCCCACTACCTGCGCATGGACATCGACGAGCTGTCAGGACGCCGGATCGACTGACCGGCATGCTGCCGTCCGGCAGGGACCGGACGGCATCATGGTCATGTGAGCGCAGACACCGTCTCCCGGGTCCTGATCGTGGCAGGCGTGGCTGCGATCGTGATCGGACTGCTCGTGCGCACGGGCGCGCTGGGGTGGTTCGGCAACCTACCGGGCGACATCCGCATCGAGTCGGAGCGCACCCGCGTGTTCATCCCCATCACGTCGATGCTGCTGGTCTCGATCGTGCTGAGCCTGCTGGCGTCGCTGTTCCGGCGCTGAGCCCGATCAGGGGATCGTCAGCTCCTGGCCGACGTCGATGATGTCGGGATCGGCGATGTCGTTCGCCTCCACGAGCTCCAGGACCGCCGTGTCGAACCGCTCGGCGATCTCCGTCAGCGTGTCACCGGACTTCACGACGTAGGTCCGAGGGCCGTCGGAGCGATCCTCGCCGTCACCGGCAGCCTGCTCACTTGTGGCCGCATCAGAGGACGTTGCCCGCGACTCGGTTGGCGGCGCGCTCGCCTGATCGCCATCGCCGCCACCGCCGTCCCCGCCGCAGGCGGCCGCAACCAGCCCGAGCACGATCACCAGGACCGCCCACCAACCGCTGCGACGTGCCCACATGCCGGACGCCTCTCCACCCGGGCGCACGGGACCGGGCTGTTCGCTCGGACGCAGTGCAAGTGTGCACCATCCTGTCGCCAACGGTCCATAAGCGCCGCTGATCGTGAGATGAAGCAGCCATCGCGGTATGTGATGACCCGCACGGTTACCGTTGTCCCGGCAACGTCACCACCGTCGCTGCGCGTCGCGGTGCCGGACGCCGTGACCGAATTCCGCCGGTGCGCCGGCGCCACGGACCCAGGATCGACGACGATGCGCGAACCGACGTCACCAGCTCCTCCCACGACGGCCACAACGACGTCACCATCGCGGCGCCGCCTCGTGGAGACCACGGGTGGCACCACGAGCGACGCGTTCCGGATCGCCGAGTGGGGGCTGCTGACCGGCGTCGCGCTCATCTGGGGATCGTCGTTCGTCTTCATCGCGATCGGGCTGGAGGCGCTCGCGCCAGGGGTCGTGACCATGGTGCGGGTCGCGCTCGGCGCGCTCACGCTGGGACTCGCGCCACGAGCGCGCACCGCGATCGACCGCGACGACTGGCCACGCGTCGCGTTGCTGGGCATGACCTGGGTCGCCGTGCCACTGAGCCTGTTCCCGATCGCGCAGCAATGGATCGACTCGTCCGTCGCCGGCATGATCAACGGCGCCGTGCCGATCACGACCGCCCTGTGGTCGACCGTGCTGCTGCGACGGCTGCCCGGCCGGATCCAGCTGCTCGGCATCGCGCTGGGGTTCGCCGGCGTGGTCGCCATCTTCCTACCGGAGCTGCGCGGGTCGTCTGCGACGGCCCTGGGCGCCGGCCTGGTGGTCCTGGCGATCGTGCTCTACGGGCTGTCGGCGAACATGGTCGTGCCGCTGCAGCAGCGCTACGGTGCCCTGCCCGTGCTGCTGCGCGCGCAGCTGGCGGCGCTGGCGGTCGTCGTGCCGGTCGGGCTGTGGCAGCTGCCCGAGTCGACGTTCGCGTGGCGGTCGGTGCTGGCGATGGTGCCACTCGGCGCACTGAGCACGGCGCTCGCGTTCGTGTTGATGGCGACCCTGGTCGGCCGGGTGGGTGGACCCCGCGGCGCGGTCGCGATCTACTTCGTCCCCGTCGTCGCCGTCGTCCTGGGCGTCGTCATGCTGGGGGAGCGGATCGCGCCGCTCGCCGCGGTCGGCACCGTCCTGGTCCTCGTCGGCGCGTGGTTCACGTCACGCCGCGAGCAGCGGCGCCAGCCACCGGGCAACGCCACCGGGGGACATGCGGCATGATGGCATGTCGGTCACCGAGACCGACGGGTCATCGAAGCCGGAAGGACCTCCAATGACTGCGACCGCCACAGGCCAGCGGATCGACCCCGTCGACCTGCTCGACGTGGACGCACAGCTCGACGACGACGAGCGCATGCTGCGTGACACCGTCCACCGGTTCGTTCGCGAACGCGTCCTGCCGGAGATCCACGAGTGGTATGAGGCCGGCGTCCTGCCTCGAGCCGTGATCACCGACCTCGCCAGGTTGGGTCTGCTGGGGATGCACCTGGACGGCTACGGGTGCGGCGGATCCACGGCGACGATGTACGGCGTCGTCTGCCGCGAGCTCGAGGCCGGGGATTCCGGGCTGCGCAGCGCCGTGTCGGTCCAGGGCTCGCTAGCGATGTTCGCGATCCACCGTTTCGGTTCCGAGGAGCACAAGACCACGTGGCTGCCGGTCATGGCACGCGGTGAGGCCATCGGCTGCTTCGGGCTGACCGAGGCGGACAGCGGCAGCGATGCGGGCAGCATGCGGACGACGGCGCGTCGCGACGGTGATGACTGGGTGCTGCACGGATCGAAGATGTGGATCACCAACGGCGGGATCGCCGATGTCGCCGTGATCTGGGCCAGAACCGACGAGGGCATCCGGGGGTTCCTGGTCGCGACCGACACACCGGGCTTCGAGGCGCACGAGATCCCACGCAAGCTGTCGCTTCGGGCGTCCGTGACGTCGGAGCTGACGCTGCAGGACTGCCGCGTGCCGTCCTCCGCGATGCTGCCGGGGTCACACGGCCTCGGGTCGCCGCTGGCCTGTCTGCACGAGGCGCGGTTCGGCATCGTGTGGGGCGCCGCCGGGGCCGCGCGAGCGTGCTACGAGGCCGCCCTGGACCACGCACGGACGCGCACGCAGTTCGACCGCCCGATCGGCGGGTTCCAGCTGACCCAGCGCAAGCTCGTCGAGATGCTCGTCGCGACCAACCAGGCCTCGCTGCTCGCGCTGCACCTGGGACGCATGAAGGACGCCGGCACGCTGTCCCACGAGCACGTGAGCTTCGGCAAGCTGGCGAACGTCCAAGCCGCGCGCACCGTCGCCGGAACGGCGCGTACGATCCTCGGCGCCAGCGGCATCACGCTGGACTACCCGGTGATGCGCCACATGAACAACCTCGAGTCGGTGTACACCTACGAGGGCACTCACGAGGTCCACACGCTGATCCTTGGGCACGCGATCACCGGGCTGAATGCCTTCCGTTGACCCAGGTCATCTGACCTATCGCTTCGCTGTCTAAGGTCACGGCAGCAGCAGGCACGAGTCGCCGAACTCGTGCCACAGGTACGGCCCGGCCAGCGCGCCGTCGTAGGCGCGGTCGACCAGCGCGGCGCCGGCGACCGCCTCGAGCAGCAGCAGGTGGGACGCGTCGGCCTCGTGCCATCCCGTCACCAGGCCGTCGACGATCCGGGCGGGTCGGTCCGGACCGAGCAACAGGTCGGTCCACCCTGCTCCCGGCGTCAACCGTCCGTCGACGCCGGCGATCGTCTCCAGCGCCCGCGTGACCGTCGTGCCGACGGCGACGACCCGCCCGCCGGCCCGCCTGGTGGCGCTCACCTGCGCGGCCGTGGTCGCAGGGACCTCGTACCACTCGTCAACGGGGGGCTCGTGGGCCTCCAACGACGACACGCCGGCGTGCAGCGTCACCGGCGCGACGGCTACGCCGTTCCGCACGAGGTCGGTGACCATGCGATCGGTGAACGGGCGCCCGGCCGAGGCCATCTCGGCGCTGCCGGGTCGCATCGCGAACACCGGCTGGTAGGCCGACAGTGGCCACCGGCGGACGGGTCTCCCGTAGGTGATCGGGCGGCCGTGCACGGCCATGTAGCCGTCGACGGCACCCCCGGGTACGACGACGCGTGCCCGCCACAGCCGGCGGGCGTCGGTGACCGGCCGCACGAGCTCGACGCACGCGTCGCCGGGCAGGTCGACCACGTCGCCGACGTCACGGTCGAGGACCGGGCCGTCGCCGTCGGCGCGGCGGAGCTCGACGACCCAGGCGCCGTCCGCCTGCGCCGTTGCGAGGTGCACAGTGACGGGGCGGCCGTCGAGGGCGCCGTCGACCGCTGCGGGGCGGGTGGCGGACGTGTTGACGACGACCAGGTCGCCGGGACGCATGAACCGCGGCAGGTCGCCGAAGCGCACGTGATCGATGCGCTCCGGGCGCGCGACCAGCAGGTTCACGCCGTCACGCGGCAGGCCCCGGCGCTCCGGCGGGTCGCTCGCGATCCGGTCCGGCGGGACGTCGAAGCGGCGGGACGGCCGGACGAGCGTCGGCGTCATGCCCCGGTCACCGATCCACCGGCCGGGGTACCGATGTCCGCGGCACGCAGGCGCCCGCTGGGTGGTCGGGCGTCGATCAGCGCGAGGATCGCGGGCACGACCGACGCGGGATCCGGGCGATCCGAGATGTCGTCGTCAGGGAACGCGGCCTGGTGCATCGCCGTCCGCATGTCGCCGGGATCGAGCGCGTAGACGCCCAGGTCGGGGTGTTCAGCCGCGAGCACGTTCGTCAGCTGGTCGAGGGCGGCCTTGGACGAGCCGTAGACGCCCCAGCCCGGCCATGGCCCCGTGGCGGCGTCGGAGGTGATGTTGATCACCGTTCCACCGGCCGCCTCGAGCGCGGACATGACGACCTGGAAGACCATGAGCGGCGCAATGACGTTGGCGCGGTAGACGTCTGCGAGCGTCGCCTCGTCCACGGTGGCCAGGGCCGGCAGCGGGCTCGGCCCGAGCGCACTGGCGTTGTTGACCAGCAGGTCGAGCCGGCCGGCGTCCGCGACGGCGGCGGCGAGTGCCGCGCGGTGGGCAGGGTCGGTCACGTCCCCGACGACGGGTCTCGCCCGAGTGTGGCCGGCCGTCGCGCCGTGCAGCAGGTCGGCGGCACGGCCGTCGGTGATCACGCGCCAGCCGCGTGCGAGGAGGCCGTCCACGAGCGCCCGTCCGAGGCCCCGCGAACCACCCGTGACGAGGGCGACAGGGGTGTCGGATGCAGGAGTGTGCGTCATCATGGTCCACACGGTAGAACTTGAAGTTGACTTCAAGTCAAGAGGTGAGTTCGAGATGGCGGACCGCATGACCGTCAGCGAGGTCGCGGAGCGCAGCGGGTACGCCGACTCGGCGCTGCGCTACTACGAGCGCAAGGGACTGATCTCGGCGGAGCGCACGGCCGGCAACCAGCGCCGATACCACCGGGACGTGCTGCGGCGGCTGGCGTTCATCGCCGCGGCGCGCCACGTCGGGTTGTCGCTGGACGAGATCAGGGCGGCGCTGGACATGCTGCCGCACGGCCGCGCTCCCACACGTCGGGACTGGACGCGCATCTCGCGCAGCTGGCAGGCCCGGCTCGACGAGGAGATCAACGCGCTCCGCACGCTACGGGACGGCCTCGACAGCTGCATCGGCTGTGGCTGTCTGTCGCTGGACCGCTGCATGATCTCCAACCCGGGCGACGCCGTCCGTGACCGCGGGCCCGGCGCGGTCTTCCTGCCCCGGCCCCTCCACCCCTCCGACCGCGACGCCTGACCGGGAACAGCTCAGCTGGTCGTGGTGAGGTCCAGTTCGACGGCGCGGTCGTACTCGTCGTCGATCAGCACAGGCGTTCGGCCGGCACGCGCCAGCAGCGACGCGGCGATCGAGGCGCGGTAGCCGGTGCGGCAGTGGACCCACACCTCGCCGGTCGGCACGTCGGCCATCCGACGCTCCAGTCGGTGCAGTGGCACGTGGACCGCGCCCTCGACGCGGCCCTCAGCCCACTCGTCGTCGCGGCGTACGTCGAGGATCGCCGGCATGTCGCTGCCCCTGCGCACCGCGGCCAGCGCGGAGAAGTCGACGATGCGGTATGAGCCGCGTTCGCCGCCGTCGGCGTAGGCGTCGACGCCACCGGCCGCCGCCGCCGCGGGGCGGTCGATCCCGATGCGCACCAGCTGGCGCTGTGCCGCGGCGATCTCCTCCGGCGTGTCACCGACCAGCGTGATCGGCACGTTCCACGGCACCAGCCAGCCGACATACGTCACGAACGAATCGCTGAGCTCGACGTTGATCGTCCCCTGCAGGAAGTCGACCGCGTAGACCGTGCGGTCGCGCAGGTCGACGACCCACTCGCCGGCGTGGATGCGCGCCTGGATCTCGACCGCGTCCGCCTCGACAGGCGGCGACAGATCGATCGGCTCGGGGCCCAGCCGGTTTCGGGGCGCCATGTGGACGTAGTAGCGGGGATAGGCATCGAGCCCACCGAGCAGGAGCTCGACGAACCTGTCCTCGTCCAGGGTGGTCAGGGCCATGTTCGCGCGACGCTCGTCACCGATGGTGGACATCTCGTCGCCATCGTCACCGTCGGCGTCGCTGGCCACCGACGAGCAGAAGCTGCCGAAGCCGTGGGTCGGCAGCACGGCGACGTCGTCGGCCAGCAGGTCGGCGATCCTGCGGACCGATCGGTGCTGGCGCCGGGTGAGCTCCTCGGCCATGGCGCGCGAGATGAGGTCGGTCCGCCCGACCGTGCCGTACAGCATCGAGCCGCCAGTGAAGACCGCGACGTCGCGACCGTCGGCGTGCGCGACGTAGGACAGGTGGGTCGGGGTGTGGCCGGGTGTGTGAAGCGCTCTGATCGACAGGTCGTCGCCGATCTGCACGACGTCGCCGTCGATCAGCGTCTCGTGGTCGAAGTCGACCTCGTCGTCGGCGTTCAGGAGGTACGCGGCGCCGGTCGCGCGTGCCAGCTGGTAGCCACCCGTGACGTAGTCGTTGTGGATGTGGGTCTCGAACACGTGGGTGATGCGGACGCCACGCTCGTCCGCCAGGTCGAGCACGCGATCGATGTCGCGCTGCGGATCGACGACGGCGGCGACCGCGCCGTCGGTGATCAGGTAGCTGCGGTCGCCGAGGCTCGTCGTCTCGATGGTGATGATGTCAACCACGCTGCGCTCCTTGCTGTTCGTGGCGGCGGCCGCGCTGCTCACCGCAACGGTCGGGCATGGTGGGCTCGTCGAGCGTCCGTTCAACGAGCGGGCCGGACCGGTCAAGCGCGTGCAGCGCCGTCGGCACGTCCGGATCGATCCGCCCCGCCAGCGTCGCGGCCACACCGGCCCGCTGCAGAGCATCGTGGACCGGGCCGCGCACCGTGGCCGGTCGGAGCTGCACGGAGGGCGAGGCCAGCGCGCGGTCGAGCGCGGCGACGGCGTGCACGCCGGCCGCGTCGATGGCGCCGACGGCGCTCATGTCAGCGATCATCGCGTCCGTATCGGGCCGGCCGGCCAGCAGGCCCTCGATCCACGTCTCGACGTGCCGGCTGTTGGCGTAGAACAACGGGCCGTCGACGCACACGATCGCGACCCGTGGGTCGCCGACGGTGTCGTAACGGTCCCGGTTTGCGGTAGATGTCCGCACCCCGCACCCGCCCGAGCTCAGCGATGTGCGGCCGACCGGTGCGCACGAGGAACAACGCGATGCTGACGACGATGCCGGCGACGATGCCCTGCTCGACGCCGACGACCACCGTGACCAGCGCCGTGAGCAGCCACGTGGCTCCGTCCCAGTGGTCGACCCGCCAGGTGCTTCGCGCGTCGACCACGTCGACAGACCGACGACGGCGACCACGACGACGGCCGCCGGCACCACAGTGGGCAGGACCGCCAGCGCAGGCGCGGCCACCGCCACGGCCAACGCGACGACCGCCGCGGTCACGAGGCCGGCCGGGGGCGTCCGCGCACGCGCATCGAAGTTGACGGCGGTGCGTGAGAACCCACCGGAGACGGGGAACGCCTGGAACGGCCCGGCCGCCAGGTTGGCACCGCTGCTGGCGAACAGCTTCTGCGTGGCGTCGACCGGCTGGTGCATCCGCACGGCCAGAGCGCGGGCCACGCTGATGCCCTCCAGGTAGGCCAGCAGCGCGATCGTGGCCGCGCCCGGCAGCAGCGCGGTGGCGGCCGGGGGATCGATCCCTCGCAGTGACGGCATCGGCAGCCCCGCCGGCACCGTGACGAGCACGGCGATGCCCGCAGCCTCGAGACCCAGCACCACGATCGCGAGGCCGGCACCGAGCACGACCAGCAGGGCGACCGGGGGGCGCGAGCGGCGCCACCGGGCGAGTCCGAGGAGGGCGACCGCCAGGACGCCGAGCACGGTGGGACCGTGCGCCTCGGGGAGCTGCCGGGCGACGGCGGAGATCCGTGCGATGATGGTCTCGGCGAGCAGCGCTGCCAGGCCGGCGTACGAGGCCGGATCGCCACCCGCGAGCGGCCCGACCGTCGATGTGGTCAGCAGCGACACGATGACCACCGGCCCGACGTGCCGAGCACGGCGTAGACCACGAGCGGCACCGTGGCCGTGACCGCCGACATGCCGGCGAGCGCCGCGTACGCCATGGGCCTGGGGATCAGCATGGCCGCGACGGTGAGCCCGGCGACCACGTCGTCCCGCAGACTGACGCGGTCCAAGCGGCGAAGCCAGTCGATCAGCGGCACATGCCCTCACGCGGCCGGATGGGGTGAGATCGCCGGCCACCATGGCGGTTGACACCCTGTAGCGGCCGTGCTCATATAGTACGCACATTTCGTACGGATGTCTCGGCCACCCAACGGGCGGCCGCTCGGAGCGGTGCATGAGCGTGGTGCCGGAGGGTCCGATCCGGGCGCTGCCGCTGGTCGACGGCGAGGCGCGCAGCCCCCGTCTGGTCAAGGTGCTCGACCAGACGACGTGCATCGGATGCCACGCCTGCACGACGGCGTGCAAGTCTGAGCACGAGGTCCCGGTCGGCGTCACGCGCACCTACGTCAAGGCGGTCGACGTGGGCGAGTTCCCGCACGTTCGCCGCAGGTTCCAGGTGACCAGGTGCAACCAGTGCGCAGACGCACCGTGCGTGACCGCCTGTCCCACGTCCGCGATGTTCCAACGCGCCGACGGCATCGTCGACGTCGACAAGCAGGCCTGCATCGGCTGCAGGGCCTGCATGGCGGCGTGCCCGTACGACGCGATCTTCATCAACCCCGACGACCACGCAGCCGAGAAGTGCAACCTCTGTGCGCACCGGATCGACATGGGCCTCGAGCCGGCGTGCGTCGTCGTGTGCCCTGTCGGGGCCATCCTGGTCGGCGACGTCAACGATCCGATGTCGGCGGTCGCCCAGGCGATCGGGCGCAGCCCGACGGCCGTGCGGCGGCCCGAGAAGGGCACCCGACCCGGGGTCCACTACAAGGGCGCGAGTCAGGCGACGCTGGACCCGCTCGCCGCCCACCGCCCCGACGTCGACATCTTCGCGTGGGCCCAGCAGCACCCGCAGACCGACCCGCACCGCATCAACGCCGGCGTGCCGATCGACCCCGTCGACCAGCGCGACGGCACGGGCGCGCCCACCACGTCGTCGGCCGCGGCGCTGCTCAGCTACGACGTCGGCCACGCCGTGCCGTGGGACTGGCGCGTCGGCCTGTACACGTGGACCAAGTCGATCGCCGCGGGCGTGTACCTGGTCGCCGCCACGCTCGTGCTGCTGGGACGGCTCGACGGCGACGGGGCGCTGTGGCGCTGGGTCGTTCCCCTGCTCGCCGTGACCTTCCTGGCGCTCACCGGGGCGATCCTCATCTGGGACCTCGAGCACCCG
Source organism: Euzebyales bacterium (assembly GCA_035461305.1). Taxonomy (NCBI): domain Bacteria; kingdom Bacillati; phylum Actinomycetota; class Nitriliruptoria; order Euzebyales; species Euzebyales bacterium. The sequence continues at coordinate 22,839 of DATHVN010000237.1, forward strand.
GCGCGCTTCCACTACGTCTTCACCCGCCCCCAGTGGCGCAGCTGGCTGGTCCGTGGTGGCGTGATCATCACCTCGTTCGGCGCCGTGCTCGCCGTCCACCTCGCGCTCGCCGCGGTCGGAGCCACGGACGCGCAGACCGACCTCACGGCGCTGGGCGTCCCGGCGGCGCTGCTCACCGCCGTGTACACGGCGTTCCTCTTCGCCCAGGCCCGGGCGCGTGACCTGTGGCAAAGCCCGCTGCTGCCACCGCACTTCGCGGTGCAGGCTGTGCTCGCCGGCGCCGCGGTGCTGCTGCCGCTCACCGCGTGGCTCGCGCCCGATTCGGCCCCAACCGTCGCGCTTGCGCTGGCCGGTGGCGCAGTCGTGCATCTGCTGCTCGTCGCGGGCGAGATCACGCTGACCCATCCGACCCACCACGCACGGCTGGCGGCCCACGCCATGACCGCCGGACGCCACGCTCGGCTGTTCCGGGCCGGCCTCGTGCTGGTCGCGCTCGGGGCCGCCGCGCCGTGGCTCGGGATCGGCGTCGCCCCGCTGGCACTGGCCGGCCTGCTCGCCCACGAGCACGTGCACGTCCAGGCCGGGCAGTCGGTGCCGCTCGCGTGAACCGACCGCCCACGACCCCACAGCCACACGGAGCCCACGATGGAACGTGACCTCGACGGGTTGAACGCCCGCGTGTCGGCAGCGCGGGCCGCGACCGAGGCACGCGGTGAGACCTTCTACCCCGGACCCAGCAGGGTGCACCTGGCCATGTTCCCACCGAAGGAACGGTGGGACGACTGGGTCGAGTACGACGCGAGGACATGGCCACGTAAGGACGAGCGGCGCTTCATGCTGGTGCCGACGACCTGCTTCAACTGCGAGGCGGCGTGCGGCCTGCTCGCCTACGTCGACCGCGAGGCGCTGCAGATCCGCAGGTTCGAGGGCAACCCCGAGGCGCCCGGATCACGCGGCCGCAACTGCGCGAAGGGACCCGCCACCATCACCCAGGTGACCGACCCCGACCGCATCCTGCATCCGCTGCGCCGCGTCGGGGAACGCGGTGGCGGACGGTGGGAGCGCGTGTCGTGGGACGACGCGCTCGACGGCATCGCCGCGCGCATCCGTGCCGCCATCGTCGAGGAACGCCGCGACGAGGTCGTCTACCACGTTGGGCGCCCGGGCGAGCTCGGGTTCACCGAGGAGGTCCTGGCGGCTTGGGGCGTCGACGGCCACAACTCCCACACCAACGTCTGCTCCTCGGGGGCGCGTGCGGGCTTTCAGTTCTGGTGCGGACAGGATCGGCCGAGCCCCGACCACGCCAACGCCGAGGTCATCCTGCTGATCTCCAGCCACCTGGAGGCCGGGCACTACTTCAACCCCCACGCGCAGCGCATCATGGAGGGCCGGGTCAACGGCGCGAAGCTGATCGTCATGGACGTCCGGCTGTCCAACACGGCGACCCACGCCACCCACTGGCTGGCACCCTGGCCGGGATCGGAGGCGGCGATCTGCCTCGCGATCGCGAACCACCTCATCCAGACCGGCGCGTACGATCGGGAGTTCGTCCGTCGCTGGTGGAACTGGGAGGAGTACCTGCGGGCCGAGCACCCCGACCGCGACCCGGCGTTCGAGGTGTTCACCGAGCTGCTCGGGACGTTGTACGCCGAGTACACCTTCGCGTTCGCCGCGGCCGAGTCCGGCGTCGACGTCGCGACCCTGGAAGCCGTGGCCGCCGACGTGGCGGGCGCTGGCAGGCGGCTGTCGACCCACAACTGGCGGTCGGCTGCCGCGGGCAACGAAGGCGGGTGGCAGGTGGCCCGCACGCTGTTCCTGCTCAACGCGCTGCTCGGTGCCGTCGCGGTGCCCGGCGGGTTCTACCCGAACGGCTGGAACAAGGTGTCACCGAAGACGCCGGTCAACCCAGACCGTCCCGCGGTCTGGAACGACCTCCACCTGCCGCTGGAGTACCCGCTGGCCATGTACGAGCTGTCGTTCCTGCTGCCACACTTCCTGGCCGAGGGCCGCGGCCGCATCGACACGTACTTCACGCGGGTCTACAACCCGGTATGGACCAACCCAGACGGGTTCAGCTGGATCGAGGCGCTGACCGACCACGAGAAGGTGGGCTGTCACGTGGCGCTGACGCCGACGTGGAACGAGACGGCCTACTTCGCCGACTACGTCCTGCCGATGGGGCACAGTTCCGAGCGCCACGACCTCGTCAGCGGCGAGCAGTACGACGGGCAGTGGATCGGGTTCCGCCAGCCCGTGCTGCGTGTCGCACGCGAACGGCTGGGCGAGGCGGTGACCGACACCCGCCAGACCAACCCGGGCGAGGTGTGGGAGGAGAACGAGTTCTGGATCGAGCTGACGTGGCGAATCGATCCCGACGGGTCACTGGGCGTCCGCCGCCACTACGAGGCACCCGACCGACCCGGCCAGAAGATGACGGTCGACGACTACTACGGCTGGGTGTTCAACCATGGCGTGCCGGGCCTGCCTGAGGCCGCCGCCGCGCAGGGGCTCACGCCGCTGGCCTACATGCGCCGCTACGGGGGCTTCGAGGTCAGCCGGGGCGTCGGGCAGATCCACGAGGAGCGGGTGCCCGACGCCGAGCTGGACGACGTCCGCGTCAGTGAGCTCGGTCGGGTCTACAGCCGGGCGCCGACGCCGGACATGAGCTACGCGACGGGCGCGAGTCCCGACCCCGACGCCGAGGGCCGCCGCGCCGCGGGTGTCATGGTGAACGGGGTGGTGCGACGCGGGTTCCCGACCCCGTCAGGCCGTCTGGAGTTCTGGTCGTCGACGCTCGCGGCCTGGGGCTGGCGCGAGTACGCGCTGCCGACCTACATCCGCAGCCACGTGCACCCGGAGCGACTGGCGGACGACGAGGTGCCGCTGATCTCGACGTTCCGGCTGCCCGTCCAGATCCACACCCGCAGTGCGAACGCCAAGTGGCTCAACGAGCTGGCTCACACGAACCCGCTGTGGATCCATCCCAGCCACGCCCGCCGGCTCGACATCGTCACCGGCGATCTCGTCCGCGTCGAGACACGCGCCGGACACTACGTCGTCAAGGCATGGGTGACCGAGGGCATTCGTCCGGGCGTCGTCGCCTGCAGCCACCACATGGGCAGGTGGAAGCCGCGGGGCGAGACCGAGGGTCACGACCGACCGCGCCAGCGCATGCAGACGTCCGACGTGACGCTGGACAACCAGGGCAGCCGCTGGCGGATGGCTGACAGGTCGCCGCACCGGCCGACCGGCGACGACCCGGACCTGCGTCGCATCTGGTGGTCCGACATCGGGGTGCACCAGAACATGACGTTCCCGGTGCATCCTGATCCGGTCTCGGGACAGCACTGCTGGCACCAGGCGGTGCGGATCCGTCCTGCCGGCCCGTCCGACGCCTACGGCGACGTCGTGGCCGACACCGATCGGATGCGCGAGATCTACCGCGAGTGGCTCGCGAAGACGCGGTCGGCCGCCATCGTCTCGCCCACCGGGGAGCGGCGCCCGCACTGGCTCCAGCGGCCGCTCCGGCCTCAGCGTGCGGCGTGGGCGCTGCCGCCCGACCGGGCACGAGCGCCGGACGCCGCCCAGTGATGGAGCTGCTGCGCGCGCTCGGCGCGCTCGCCGAGGAGCCAGGGCCGGCGCACGAACCGCTCGCCGCGCTGCTCCACCTGCCGCGCGCACCCGACGCTGCGGCGTTCACCGACTGCTTCATGTTCAACCTGTACCCGTACGCCAGCGTGTATCTGGGCGCCGAGGGCAAGCTGGGCGGCGCCGCGCGTGACCGCGTCGCGGGCTTCTTCCGGGCGCTGGGGGCGGTGCCGGACACCGAACCCGACCACCTGACCCTGCTCGTGACTGCCTACGGGCAGCTGCGGGACGTGCCGGCCGACGGTCCGGCCGGCCACGCCGCCGCCGCACTGCTGCACGAGCACCTGGTCCCGTGGCTCCCGCTGTACCTCGCCCGCGTGCGTGCCCTCGCACCGGCGCCCTACCCGCAGTGGGCGCAGGTGCTGGCCGACGTGCTGCTGGCTGACGCCGGAGGCGTCGCCGATGCGGTGGACCCGCCCCTGCACCTGCGTGACGCACCTGCGCTGCCCGATCCGCGCGCCGCCGGTCACGACGCGTTCGTCGACGGCCTGCTGAGCCCTGTGCGGGCGGGCGTGATCCTGACCGGCCGGGACCTGTTGCGGGCGTCCCGCGAGCTGCGGCTGGGCCTGCGTGTCGGTGAGCGGCGGTTCGTGCTCGACGCGCTGTTGGCCCAGGACGCCGCCGCGACGTTGCGCTGGCTGGCCGGGCACACGCGCACGACCGGCGACGCGTGGGCGCCGTGGACCGAGGTGGCACCCACGACGGCGACGTGGTGGTCCACGCGCGCCGACGCGACCCTGGGGCTGCTGCACGAGCTGGCACTGGAGGTCGACGGCGTCCACCCGGCGGAGGTCGGTGGATGAGCAGCCTGGTCCTCGCCGCCCTGTCGTTCATCGCGGCCGGCATCGGCGCGCTCGGTGGGCTCGGCGGCGCGGTCCTCCTGGTCCCCGCGCTCGTGGTCGCCGGGATGGCGCCGGCCACGGCCGCGCCCCTCGGCCTGCTGACGGTCGCCGCCAGCTCACTGTCGGCCTCCTCGACGCAGCTCGACGAGGACACCGTCAACCATCGGCTGGGCGTGACGTTGGAGGTCTCGGCCAGCGCCGGCGCCGCGGCCGGCGCGTTGCTGTCGGCCGTGGTGAGCGCCACCGTCCTTCAGTGGGTGCTGGCCGTCGCCGCCATCGGGGCTGGCATCGCGAGCGCTGCCCGCGGCGGGTCACGTCATCGCGAGACACGCGACACGGGCGCGATGCCAGGCGAGCGCCGTGGCCGCCTGGCCGGCGCCTACCAGGAAGACCGGGGTGTGATCGAGTACCGGGCCCGCAATGTGCCCGCCGGTGTCTCGGTGATGGGTGCCGCGGGTCTGATCGCGGGCATGACCGGCACGAGTGGGGGCTTCATCAAGACCCCCGTGATGACCGAGCTCATGCGCGTGCCGATCAAGGTCGCCGCGTCGACGACGGTGTTCATGGTCGGGGTCACCGCGGCGTCGGCGCTGCTGGTGTACGCCGTCCAGGGCCGGATCGACCCGGCCGCGGCTGGCACGGTCGTGGTCGGTGGGCTCGCCGGCGGGCGCGCGGGCGCGATGATGCAGGCCCACCTGCCGCCGCTGCTCGTCCGCCGCTTCCTCGGCGCGATCCTCGTACTCGTCGGTGTCGTCCTACTGGTCCGCGACTGATGTCCCGGTCACGCAACCCCGCACGACGCCGGCTGAGCGCGGTCCTGAACCGCGAGGTCCCGGTCGTGCTCGCGCTCGGGGCCGTGGCATGGCTGGCCCCCGGCCCCGTGTCACGCCTCGCGGGATGGGCGATGGTGGGAGTGCTGATCATCACGCCGATCGCACGGGTCGGCTGGCTGGCCACGCGCTGGATGGGGTTCGACCGTCGCTTCGCCTGGGCCGGTTGGGCGCTGCTCAGCGCGGTCGCCTCGGGAGCGGTCGCGGCGGTGATGCTCAGATGACCGACGCATGGAGAGGACCCCGCTGATGGCCGGCGCCGAACCGCTGTGGGAGCAGGTGCTCAACGACATCAAGCGCAGGCTGGCGTCCGGTGAGATCCGCGACCGGTTCCCGACGGACCGCGAGCTGGTCGAGACGTACGGCGTCAGCCGGCACACCGTGCGCGAAGCCGTCCGCCGCCTCCACGCCCTGGGTGTGATCGAACGCGAGCGCGGACGCGGCAGCATCGTCCGCCACACCGCGTTCGTCCAACCGCTGGGCACCCTCTACAGCCTGTTCCGCGAGATCGAGGCGCGAGGGGTCACCCAGCGGAGCACGGTCCTGTCCTTCGAAGCCTGCCCGGACCCCGTCGCCGCGGCCAGGTTCGGCCTGCCCGCCGACACCGCCATCGTCCACCTCGAACGCGTCCGGCGTGCAGGCGACCAGCCGCTGGCGCTCGACACCGCCTGGCTGCACCCCGAGGTCGGCCTGTCCGTCCTGGGCGCCGACATGACCCACACGGCCCTGTACGACGAGATAGAACGGCGCGCCGGCGTGCGGATCACCGGCGGCGAGGAGACCATCAGCGCGCGCATCCCCGACGCGCAACTGCGCGACGTGCTCGAACTCGAGGAGGACGAGGCGCTGTTGCGCATCGACCGGACCGGCGAGGCCGACGGGCGGGTCGTCGAGTGCCGCGTCACCCTGGTCCGGGCGTCGCTGTTCGCACTCGTCATGCGCTGGCCGAGCTACGGCGCGGTGACCTCGCGGTTCTCACCGGACGGCGACGGCGGCGGCGGGCTGTCCGCACCGCCCGCCGAGGACGGCGACAGCCCAGGCACCATGGCCTGAGGCGGCGTGCTCACCCACAGCGCGCCGCACCGGGCGTCCGTCGATCCGTCAGCTGATCGGCTGGAGGGTGGCGAGCAGGCAGTCGACGGACGTGATGATGCCGACGAGCCTGCGGCCGTCGTCCACGACCGGCAGGGCGTTGATCTGGCGGGACACGAGGAGCCGCGCCGCGGCCTCGATCGTCGACCCTTCCTCGATCACGTGCGGGTCGCGCGACATCACCGCCTCGACGGGCCGGTCGTCGTCGATCAGGTCACCGACGGTGTGGCTCCGCACGGCGGCACGGAGCGCGCGGGGGTTGATCGCGACGTCACGGTCGCTGACGATGCCGACGAGCGTCCCGCCGTCCACCACCGGCAAGTGGCGGAAGCCGTGCTCAGCCAGCAGCTGACGGGCCTCGCTCACCGGTGTCTGCGGCGCGACGGTGATCGGATCGGGGCTCATCCACTCACGAACCTGCACCTCTCGACCTTTCGTCCGGCCACATCGCATCGCGCCGCGAGGGCTCGATGACCTGGTGGCGACCTCTCCCTGAAGCCTGCGTCCGGTCCGTGCGGCCCGCCGCGACGATCGGCCCCGCGCGGCGAGCCGATGGTCCCGGGCGTGCCGCGCGCCGGCAGGCGCGTTGAACGAACTTGGTCAATTGTGCGTATGACTTTCACACGAGTTGCGTTGACGCTGGTGACCACAGGATCTGAGGGAGGGGCAAGATGTATGATCAGACCTCGAGACGACAGCACCATCGCCCCGGGGCGACAGCGCGGGGCCGTCACCATCCGGCCAGCGGCGAAGCGGTCCTCCACCTTCGGCCGATCCCCTCGCGTACGGGTGACGAACCCCTGTCCGTCCGACGAGGTCGCGGGACCTCTTCGATGACCGCAGCCGTCTCCGAGCTCGAGTACCGGCCGTTTGTCGTGCAGCTCAGGCATGCCCTGGTGTGGGACCGTGACAGGGAGGTCGCGGCGAAGGTCGCACACGCGCTGCGCCGGCACGGCCATGACGTGCACGCGGTCACGACCGGCGACGCCGTCGAGACGTGCCTCGACGGTCACCAGCCGGAGCTCATGATCGTCGGGTGCTCCCAGGCCCAGGACCTGCGGTGCGTGCGGCGGCTGCGGGCCGTGTTCAGTGGACCGCTGCTCTGCTACAGCGCGACAGCCGGCGCACGGGATCGAATCGAGCTGCTGGCTGCGGGCGTCGACGACGTGGTGCCGAGCCCGTTGTCCTACGAGGAGCTCGCGCTGCGGGTCCAGGCGGTCGCGCGGCGGTCCGATCTCACCGACCCCGAGCAACTCGATGAGCTGACGTGTGGTCCGGTCAGGGCCGACGGCGGGACCCACCAGGTCCACCTGCGTGGCGAGTGGGTCCAGCTGACCGCGGTCGAGTTCTCGCTGCTGGCCTTCCTCATGCGCAACCCCCGCGTGGCCTTCACGCGCCGCGACCTCCTGCGGAACGTGTGGGGCTACGAGATCGGTGACACGTCGACCGTGTCGGTCCACATCCGCCGGCTCCGCCGCAAGCTGGAGCAGGACGCCACGCGCCCGGAGATGATCCGCACGGTGTGGGGCTCCGGGTACTACTTCGACCCCTCCGCCGACTGAGCACGACCGCATCCGCCGGCGATCCGCCGGACGCGGCGGTGTGGCACCCTTGTCGCACCCGCGGTGCAGCGGGCACCAGTGCGACGAGGAGGCGGCCATGCCCGACCACGGTGTCCGGTTCCCGATGGTCGACGGGCGCCGCAGCACCCAGCGCACCGGTCGCGACGTGTTCGCGGCCGCGGCGGCCGCGGTCGACCCCGGCCTCGCCGCCGAGATCCGCGCCGAGCGGTCGTGGCGCAGCGCCTACCCTCGTCACCTGCGGCTGCTGACCGAGGCCGCCGCGGCCTCGCCGGCCGCCGGGCTGTCGGTCGCACGGTCCGGACTGGACCGCGTGCACACGACGTTCGAGCACACCGACGGGGCGACGACCATGCCGGTGCCGACCGCCGTCGCGACGCACGCCGGCGCGATCCCGCCGACGCACACCGCGGCGGGGGCCGGCACGGCTGACGACGAGCTCGTCATCCCCGTCGACGGCCGGAAGTTGCGAGGCGACGCCCTGCTCGCGACGATCGACGGGTGGGTCGCCCGTGGCGTCGTCGAGCCACCGCTGCGTGCGGCGATCGGGGACCTGGTCGAGCGTCCCGGGTGGCTCGACCTGCGCGGCACGTGGTTCGCTGTGCTGGGAGCCGGCGCCGAGATGGCCCCGACCGCCCAGCTGCTGCGTTGGGGCGCCGACGTCGCGGCCGTTGACCTGCCGAGCGGCGACGTCTGGTACCGGCTCGAACGGGCAGCGGTCGCCGGCACGGGCCGCCTGCACGCGCCGGTGGCGGACGACGGCAGGCCGCCGGGCGCCGACCTGATCGTTGCCGCGCCGGCCGTCCGTGCCTGGCTCGCGTCGCTCGACCACCCCCTGGTCATCGGCAACTACGGCTACGCCGAAGGCGCCACGTTCGCCAGGCTGTCGGTCGCCGCGGACGCGGTGATCGCGAACCTGCTCGAGCACCGCGACGACCACGGTGTGGTGTGCCTCGCCACGCCGACCGACGTGTTCGCCGTGCCGGCGCACGTGGCGACGGCCACGCGCGCCCGCGCGCACAGCATCCCGGCGCGCACGCTCGCGCCCGTGCTGCGCGCCGCGAGCGGCGGCCGGCTGCTGCAACCCAACCACCGCACCACCGTGCGCACCGCGGCTGGTGACGAGGTGGGCATCGCCGACAGCCTCGTCCCCCAGCAGGGGCCCAACTACGCGTTCGCCAAGCGCCTGCAGCGCTGGCGCGCCCTGACCGCCCACGCCGACGGTCGCTTCGCCGCCGTCCACGTGGCACCACCGACCCGGACCCGGTCGGTCGTCAAGAACCGCGTGCTCGCCGCCGCCTACGGCGGTGCGTCGCTGTTCGGCGTCGAGGTCTTCGCGCCGGAGACCAGCCGCGCGCTCATGGCGGCGCTGGTCGTCCACGGCCTGCGGACGCATGCGGCTGGACACGCGCCGACACCACCGACCGACGAGCACGTGCTGACCGCCGCCGCGGCCCACGGCGGCCTGTGGCGGGTCGCGTGGGAGACGCGCACGGCCTTCCCGCTGGTGATCGTCCGGGGTGCACCCGCGTTGTTACGGCGCGGGTGACCCGGCGGCATCCGCTCGCCGCGGTGCGGTGTCGCTATGCCGGCTGCGGGGCACGCTGGGCGGGGTGCGGGCGACGGCCGGCGTGATGAAGGACCAGACGGATGTGGCGTTCGGTGATGCTCGGGGTGGTCACGGGGCTGCGGTCCCAGCTGCCGGCAGTGGTGCTGGCATGGCGCCAGTCGCAGCACCAGCTGCCACAGCGCGTCGCGGGTCCGGCACGCATCCTGCGCCGGCGCGGGGCCGTCCCGGCGCTGGCGCTGGCGGCCGTCGGTGAGCTGCTCGCCGACAAGCGCCCGGAGACGCCGAGCCGGCTCGACCCGGGTCCATTCCTCGGCCGCCTGTCGCTCGGAGCCACGGCGGGTGCCGGCGTCGCGTCGGCGTTCGGGCGGTCCCGCATCCTGGGCGGAGTGCTCGGGATCGCCGGCGCGGCCGCGGGGAGCTACGCCGGCGCGCGGTACCGCGCCCTCGCCGCCGAGCGCACCGAGGTTCCCGACGTCGTCTGGGCGATCGCCGAGGACGCCGCGGCGATCACGCTGGCGCTGGCTGCCACCCGCGTCCGGGCCCGCTAGGGCCGGGTCGCGCGGGGTGCACCCCGCGCGACCCGTCGCGGCTCAGCTCCCGATCCACTCCTCGACCTTGTCCCGGTTCTCCTCGACCCACTTCGCGGCGGCGTCCTCGGGCGACATCTTGTCCTCGGCGATGTACTTCGCCACGAGGTTCTGGTCGTCGTTGGTCCACGAGAAGTTCTTGACCAGGTCGTAGGCGGGACTGCCCGACTCGGCGAACTCCTTGCTCACGATCTTGTCGAGCTCGTACTCGGGGTAGTCGCACGCGACCTTCTCGGGGTCCGCATCGCAGCCCTCCTCATACGGCGGCAGATCGACCCTGACAAGCGGGACCTCCGACAGGAACCACTGCGGCTCGTAGAAGTAGCCGATGAACCAGTCCTTGTTGGCCTCCGCCTGGCGGAACGCCTGGATCAGGCCGGGCTCGCTGCCGGCGTGGACCACCTGGTAGTTGAGGTCCAGGTTCTCGACGAGCGCCTCGTCGTGGGTGACGAACGACGGATCACCCGTGAGGAACTGCCCCTTGCCCCCGGACTCAGAGGTCTGGAACTCGTCGGCGTACTTGTTCAGGTTCTTCCAGTCCGTGATGTCGGGATGCTCCTCGGCGAGCCACGGCGGCACATACCAGCCGATGATGCCGATGTTGCCGGTCGGGCCCGCCTCGACGGCGACGTTCTGGTTCTCGATGAATTTCTCCTTGAGGTCCTCGTGGCCCCAGTTCTCCACGATCGCGTCGACCTCGCCGGTGCCGAAGCCCTGCCACGCCACCTCCTCCTTCAGGTCCTTCTTGGTCACGTCGCAGCCCAGGTCGTTCTCGGCCACGTGGGCGACGACGGCCGCGTTGGCCTCGTAGCCGACCCAGGGGTTGACCGCGAGGTTGAACTCACCGCAGTCGGCGCCCGCGGCCTCGCCTCCACCCTCGCCGCCGCCGTCCGACGCCTCCTGCACCGTCGCGCCGCCACAGCCCGCGAGCAGCATGAGCAGCGTGAAGGACACCACCACGCCGCCGCGCGCTCGCGGCCACCTTTCCAACACAGTGGTCCGTCCCACGTTCGACCTCCTGTCGTCGCCACCGACCCGGTGGCATCCGGCGGATCGCGCCGTTGGGGCTGATCCGCGTGTCCGATTGCTCACTGCCTGCGTGCGGCCGCCTGTGAGATGCGGTCGAGCATCACGCCCAGCAGCACGATCGCGACACCCGCCGCCAGGCCCTTGCCGAACAGCTCGCCCTGCGAGAAGCCCGCGACGACGTCGTAGCCCAGCGCGCCCGCGCCGACGAGGCCGCCGACGACCACCATCGACAGCACGTAGATCAGGCCCTGGTTGGTCGCCAGCGTCAGCGCACGGCGTGACATCGGCACCTGAACCTTGCTGATCGTCTGCCACGTGTTCGACCCGGCCGCGACGCTCGCCTCGACGGTCGTGGGAGACACGGCCCGGATGCCGTCGGCGACGATCTTGACGGCGACCGGCGCAGCGTAGACCACCGCGGCAACGATCGCCGTGAAACGGCTGGCGGAGAACAGGGCGAGGAACGGCACGAGGTAGACGAACGGCGGCATGACCTGGCCGGCGTCCAGGAACGGACGCACGACCCGGTCGGCGCGGGCGTCGCGGCCCATCCACACACCCACCACCACGCCGAACGTCATGACCAGCGTCGTCGCGACGAGCGTCGACGCCAGCGTCGTCATGGTGTCGCTCCACAGCCCCGTGGCGATGATCAGCGCGAGGCAGATCCCCGTCGTCGCCGCCGCGCGGGCTCCGCCGAGCACCGCGGCGATGGCAACGAGCGCGCTGGCGACCAGCCACCACGGGCTGTCGGTCAGCAGGGACTCGAAGGGGTTGAGCAGCCAGACCGTGGCGACGTCGCGGATCGTGTTGGTGACGCCCGCGAAGCTCGTCTGCGCCCAGAGGGTCACCGCGTCGGCGCCGCCGGCGATAGCGGGCCCGATCAACACGGTGTCGGGGAACTCCGCAGCCCACAGGTAGGTGTAGGAGAACCACACGCAGACCAGCGTCGCGACGCCGGTGACGACCAGCAGCGGGCGGCGCAGCCGCGCCGCCGTCGCCGCCCTGCCCGCGGGCCGGGTGGGATCGACGCCCGCGCTGGCCGCCGTGGTGATCCGGTCCAGCACGATCGCCATGACGACGAGCGCGAGCCCCGCGTTGAACGCCGTGCCGACGTCCAGCGACTCCAGGGCGTTGAGGACCGTCTTGCCCAGGCCCGGGGCGTCGATGAGCGCGGCGATCGTCACCATCGACAGCGCCGCCATGATCGTCTGGTTCACGCCCAGCACGATCGTACGCCGCGACATCGGCAGCAGCACCTTCGTCAGCGTCTGGCGCCGGGTGGCCCCCATCGACGTCGCCGCCTCGACCGTCGTCGGCGACACCGAGCGGATCCCGTGGGCGGTGATGCGGATGACCGGCGGTGCCGCGTAGATCAGCGTCGCGATCGTCGCCGACGCAGGACCGATCAGGAAGAACAGCGTCAACGGCGCCAGGTAGACGAACGTCGGCATCGTCTGCATGAAGTCCAGCACCGGCGTGATCGTCCGCTCGACGCGGTCGGACAGCCCGGCCCACACACCGAGCGGGATCCCGAACGCCAGCGCGATGGTGACGGCCGCGATCGTCAGCGCCAGCGTGTCCATGCTCTCCGTCCACAGGCCCTGCAGCCCGAAGCACAGGAACCCCAGGCAGGCCAGCA